>DASXMT010000107.1:0-12923 GCA_036495505.1 Acidimicrobiales bacterium
CGCTACGGGGACCTCGTGGGGCGTAGCCTGGCCGCCCGGGCCGAGGTCACCGATGCCCACGGACCGGTGCTCAACCGGTACGACCGTTGGGGCTTCGATGTGGGCGAGGTGGTCCACCACCCGACGTGGCTGGCCAACAAGGCCGACCTCGTCCGCAACGGATTCGTCGGGCTCCCCGCCCACGCCGGTCGGCCGGTGCCCGCCGTAGTCACCGCCTCGCTCTCCTACCTGGTCAGCCAAGCTGAGACCGCCGTGTACTGCGGGCTGGGCATGACCGGAGGGGCCGCCGACATCGTGGAGCGTTACGCCCCTGCCGGGGTCCGCGACGACGTGCTGGCCAAGCTCACCTCGCTCGACCCCGAGGTGGCCTGGGAGGGCGGGATGTTCCTGACCGAGCGTCAGGGCGGCTCCGACGTCGGCGCCAACACCACCCGGGCAGTCCAGGACGGCGACGAGTGGGTCCTGATCGGCGACAAGCACTTCTGCTCCAACGTGGACGCCGACGTGTTCATCGTGCTGGCCCGGCCCGAGGGTGCCCCCGAGGGCAGCCGAGGGTTGGCCACCTTCATCGTGCCCAGCCGGCTGCCCGACGGATCGCCCAACGGGTTCGTCATCAAGCGGCTGAAGCCAAAATTGGGAACCATCGGCGTGCCCACCGGCGAGGTCACCCTGGACGGGGCGCGAGCGTGGCTGGCCGGCAACGAGCCCGGCGGCGGCGCGGCTGGCAACGGCTCGGCCGGTGGCGGCTCGAATGGCGAGACCACCGACGCAGCCCGGGACGGGCGGGGCATCAACCGGATGATGGAAATGGTCAACGGCAGCCGCTTCGGGGTCTCGCTCATGGGTCTTGGCATCCATCGCCGGTCATTCCTGGAAGCGGCGATCTACGCCTCACAACGCAAGCAGTGGGGCAATCGGATCGACAGCTACCCGCTGGTCCGGGAGACCCTGGTCGACATGCTCGTCGACCTGGAAGCGGGCATGGCCATCAGCTACGAGTGCGCGGGATCGGGTCGGACCGCCGTCGATCCCGAGGAGGGACGGTTACTGCGCCGCATCCTCATCCCGCTGGCCAAGATGCGCTGCACCCGCGTGGCCCTGTGGGCGGCCAGCAACGCCCTCGAGGTGTTCGGCGGGAACGGCTACATGGAGGACTGGCCCATGGCTCGCCAGCTCCGCGACGCCCAGTGCCACACCATCTGGGAAGGGACCGAGAACATCCTGTGCATCGATGTCCGCCGGGCCGTTCGGGGAGAGCACGCCCACGAGGCGCTGTTCTCCCGGGTGGAGCGGGCCATCGACCACGGTGCCCGCCACTCGGTGCTGGCCCCGGCGGTGGACGGCGTCGCTACCGCCCTGGGCGATGCCAACGAGGCGGTGAAGGTGCTCGCCGGACTGGATGACGACCTGGCCCTGCTCCATTCACGCCGCTTCGCCGAGCTGCTGGCCGACACGGCCGAGGGCGCTCTCCTGGTCGACGAGGCGGCGTGGTCCCTCGACCGCGACGGTGACGCCCGCAAGGCAGCTGTGGCCCGCCGGTTCTGCAGCCGGCGACTGGGCACCGCCCCGCTCCGAGGGATCGGCGATACCGACCGCACTGTCTTGGACCAGTTCGAGCCGCTGGTGCGGTACGGACCGATCGGAGTGGAGGACCTCGCTGGCTGAGCGGCGTTGCCCGCCTACTGGCTGGCTGGGCAGAGGCCCGGTTGCCTCCCCGCCTGAGCCGCGTCGAGTGGGGCGGGGCTAACGGCCATGAAGCCTGCGGGGATCTGTGTCCACGGTGAGATCGTCGAGGGGGGCGACCATCTCGGGACGTAGCGACCGGTGCTCGTCTGCGACCAAACGCACCGCGGTGCCGATGGCCAGGAACTCGATGACGTGGCTCCCCCACACGTGCGTCTCCTCTTTGATCTGCACGCCCACGATGCCGTCGGCGCCCAACGCGTGCGACTCCAGCTGCATGCGCTCCATGGCCAGTTCGCGGGAATCGTAGAGCGCAGTGGTGATGAGCTCGAGCTCGATGTTGGCATTCTGGGTCTTGAGCCAGTCACCGAACTGTCGACGGGCTACGTGGTACACGCATACACCCATCACCATGCCGACGGGCACGTACCCCGCCCGGGCCAGGAGGGCAAAGTCGCGACCGCTCAGATCGCTGGTGAACACCTCGCCCTGCCGTGGTGGCAAGCCGTCGGACTGACGTTCGTTGGCCCGCACCGTGGCGTGACGAGTGGCCCGCACCGCAGTCCCGATGGCGTTGAACCGATAGTCCCGCCCCTTGCCCTCTGCTCCCTCGAATTCGAGTCGCACTCCGACCACACCGTCGGCGTGGTGCGCCTCCGCCTCAGCTCGCAACCGACCCATGGCGATGGTTCGGGCGGCATGCAAGCTGTTCGACAAGTCGGCCAGCTCCCGGTTTTCGCGCATAGAGACGCCATAGCGCCCCCAAAACGGCGGTCGGTATATGGCCGCCCCGGCCACCAAGCCCAGCGGTTCGTAGCCCGTCCCCTCCACCAGGATCGCCTCGTCCACACTGAAGTCGGTCGACACGGCGCGACGGTGGCCCGACCGTGGCATCCCGTTCCCACCGCCAGACTGACCTGGGGGTCGGCGCAAGGCGTCGAGGGCCAAGTCGGCTAAGTGCGGCTCGGACGGGGTGGGTTGCTCGGGTGGCGTGCTCATCGGGTGGGCCTCATCGGGTGGGCCTCATCGGGAGGGCCTCATCGGGACACGTCTGCCAGCCCCACCACCACCCGGGCGGGCTGAGGGTCTTTGATGTCACGGAACCGGCGTACTGCGGTCCCTATCATCACGTTCTCCACCATCATCGTGTCTTCCATGGAGCTGTGGAACTGAGCGGCCACATCCACACCGACCACCCGCTCCCCATAGCCGGTGGCGTGGGTCTCCAGCCGATCGACGGCGAACCGCCGGCAGTTCTGGATGGCATCGGAGCGTTGACGAAACTCCCCCGATGCGTACTGGTACGTGACACCGGAGGACGTCCCGTTGCCCACCACGCAGCCCCCGTACGAACGAATGGCGCCGACCCCGACGACCAGGGCCCCGGGGACCCAACCAGTGTCGATCAGCTTGGCGAACTGCTGGCCAGAGAGGTGCGACGTAAACGGCTCCGACAAGGGCGGCGATCCCTCACGTCGGATGGCCGTCCCCACCATCCGGACCTCGATGACGGGCGCGGACGAGGCCAGTGGCACGCGGTGGGAGTCGTAGCGCACACCGACCACGCCGTGGGCCCCGAGAAGGTCGGCTTCTTCCCGCAGGCGATCGATGGCGAGGGTGTACGCCTCGGTCAGTCCCTGCTCGTACCAGAGGTCCTCGAAGTTGTACCCGGGCATGTGACCGTAGGTGGCGTGCTGGCAGAGGTAGGTCTGCTGGTAGCCACCGGCCCACCCGGGTGTCGTGTAGAGCTGCCCGCCCATGGTCGAACCCAATCCGCCCGAGGTCCCGTAGTACCCCTGCATCCCGAACTGGTAGACGGTCATCCCCACCACCATGCCCGCGGGGGTAAACCCACAGCGCTCGACGGCGGAGAGCTCGGACACGGAGAGATCGCTGGTCCAGGTACCCCCGGGTGCGGCACCTTCGGTCAGCCGGGAACGAGCCGCTTCGGGGAGGTCGTCCAGAGATGCCGTCCCCTCGGACCCCTCGACGCTCGGCGGCGGGGGTGGTGGCCCGCTCGGCCCGCTCACGTGTCCAGCGTGACGATCATCTGGGGTTGAGCGATCACATGGTCCGGGCGCAACGGCCGCACCGCAGTGCCGATGGCCAGGAACTCGATGACGTGGCTTCCCCAGAAATGGGACTTCTCCACCAGCTGCACGCCGACGATGCCCTCGGCTCCGAGTGCGCGAGCTTCCTCCTGCATACGGCTCATGGCCAGCTCACGGGCTTCGTAGAGCGCTTGGGTGAAATGAGGGAGCTCGGCGTTGCGCATGGTCGTGGACATCACCGCTCCGACTCCTCGATAGCCCACGTGATAGACGCACGTCCCCATGACCAGGCCCAGCGGTGCGTAGCCCGCCTGCACCAGTGTCCAGAAGTCCTGCCCGCTCAGGTCGCTGGTGAACGGCTTGCCCGCAGATGTCTTCCACTCCGTATCGGTCTCATCGGCCGACACCGCCGTCCCGATGGCGATGAACTCGGCCGAGTGCTTGCCCCAGTCGTAGAAATTGACCGACAAGCGGACGCCCACCACCCCGTCCGATCCCAGCACGTCAGCCTCGGTCTCCATCCGGGCCATGGCCAGCTCCCGAGCGGTGTACATGGCCTGGGTGAGCGCGCCGAGCTCCTGGTTCTTCCGAAGGCCTTTGCGCTGGAAACCGATGTGGTAGATCGAGCTACCGAAGACCAGGCCCCTGGGGTGGAAGCCCGCTTCCTTCACCAACAGGAACTCATTGACCGAGAGATCGCTGGTGAACAGCCCTCGCCGCCCGGCGGTGTCCTCGGACTCCTCGAGCCGACGCAACGCATCTGGCGGCAGGCCTTGGGTCGATTCGGTAGCGGTCACGGGTTCCTCGTCACGTCAGTAGGGACTGGAGAGCAAGGCGGGTGGAGGCGCTATGGCGCGCTTCGTCTCCCAGACTGGCAACCAGAGTTGCCGTCCAGGTGGCCACGTCGACCGCGCTGTCGCTAATCACGATGCCCCGGACCGTCTTGCGCACGTGGAAGGACAGCCCACGCTTCTCTCGTGTGACTTCCAGGCGGGGGCCCACGGGATCGAAGTCGATGGCGATCCGGCTGATGGGCCGGTCCTTTTTGAAGCGCGATCCGATTCGCTCGACCTCGACCCGGTCACCGAGGATCTCGAGGAGCTTGCCTCCCAGGACCGCGAAGAACAGGTCGATGTCGGCAGTATCGGCCCGGAGGGCGGCGGCGAGCAGGTCGAGATCGAGTGCCTCCGACGCACCTCCGCCAGGCTCGAGAGCGCCGGTATCGGGCTCGAGAGCGCCAGCGCCGTCGTCTCCATTGTTGGCCAAAGTCATCCGCGTCGATGCTAGTGCGCCAACCCCACACTCGGGCCGTCGACGGCGGGCGAACGGCTGTGGACAAGAGTTGTGGACAAGGGGCAGGAACAAGAGGCGGGGTGAGCGCTTGGGCTTGGCGGCTGCGGTGAGGGGTGGGATGACCGGCCGAGAGGGAGGGGTCAGTGGCTGGGGGGTTGGTGATCGGCTCGATTGAGTGGCTGAGCGGCTGGTCGCAGAGACAGGACTCAGAGGCTGGGAACGTATCCGCCCCGGCCCATGGCCTGGCTCTCGAAGATGTCCTCGGATTCGTCCACTCCGCCGATGACCTCGGTCACCCAGTCCAGGCGGTCGTGGAGGATGCGCTCGACCCCCCCTTGCAGTGTGGAGGAGCTGATGGCGCACGAGCTGCACGACCCTTGGAGCTGCACCTCGACCACCCCGGTCTCGACATCGGCGCTGACCAGCGCCAGATCGCCGCCGTCGGACTGCACGGCCGGGCGCATGAGCTCGATGATGGCGTTGAGCTCTCCGAGCCGCTTCGCCCGCTCATCGTCGGTCAACACCTGTTCATCGGTCGTCACCGAACACCTCCTGTGCACGTCACCCAGCCGGGATAAGCTGCGCCGCCCCCCATTCTGTCGTGCCGAGCGGGATCTTCGAACATATCGTTCGACTCGGCACGAATTCACCCTTCGATCGGTCCAGGCCCCACCCGCTCGGGACGACCGGGAGAAACCGCTCAAGAGGAGTGGGGTCATCGTCGACGGGCGACCCGCGGCAACCGCTCGGGAGGTCGGGGATCACCGCTCGGGAGGACCTCGATTACCGTTGAGAACGGCTTCCGTTACCAATTAGTAAGAAGCTTCCGTTACCAATTAGTAAGAATTAGTAAGAACCTGATGAGCGAGGTAGACACTCAGGGCCTGCGGCCGGTTACGATGGCGTGTGCCCACGGTACGACCCGCCAAACCGCTCGGGCCGGTCGGACTCATCCTCCCGACCTTTCCGCAAACCAATCAACCCTCCCAGTCTGCACTTTCTCCAGCTGGTCGTACCGCTGGTAGTACCGGCGAAGCGGGTTCCTCGGAGCCGTCGGACGCCCGCGATCCCATGGCCGAACTGGTCGAGACCTGCCGGGCGGCAGAAGCGCTGGGGGTCGATGCGCTGTGGGCCACCGATCATCTCTTCTGGCACGGCCCCTCGGTGGAGTGCATGACTGCGCTCACGGTGGCGGCCACCGCCACCAGCCGAGCGATGCTCGGTACCTGCGTTGTCCAGCTGCCCTTGCGACAGGCACCGGCGGTGGCCAAACAGGCAGCCTCGCTCCAATCGCTGACCCAGGGGCGCGTCGTGTTGGGGGTGGGCGTGGGGAGCCATCCCGGCGAGTACGAGGTGTCAGGGATCGATTACACGAGGCGAGGGCGCCAGCTCGACGACGGGATTGCTCAACTTCGTGACGCCTGGGCGTCAGGGGCCGATGTGTCCGGCGGGGACATCGCCGGCAGCAGCGGTGATCGATACCGTCAGCTACCGGCACCCCCGGCCATCCCCGTCTGGGTGGGCGGCTCCTCGGAGGTGGCTCTCCGGCGGGCGGCGTCGACGGCCGACGGCTGGATCCCCATGCTCCTTGCCCCCGAGGAGTATCGAGCCGCCCTGACCCGCCTGGCCAAGGAGCTCGATCGGGCCGACCGCCCGGACGGTGCCGTGACCCGTTCGGTCGTCCTGTTCGCCTCCATCGACGATGACCCCGACGAGGGTCTCCGGCGAGGAACGTCATGGATGTCGTCGCTGTATGGGATACCGGCCAAGGCATTCCGCCGCCACCTGGTCGTGGGGAGTGCCGAGACCGTTGCCCGCACGGTAAGCGCCTACCGGGAAGCGGGGGCCGAACACGTCGCCCTGTACATCACGGACGACCAACCACTCCCGCAGATCGACCGCCTCATGGCGGCCCTGTCCCGTATCACCGCCTGACCGGCGGCACGACCGAGCTCACTACGACAGAAGGACGCCCATGGAACGCTTCGCACATATCGCCGGCATGGCCATCACGCCGATGAACCGGCGCGACCGGACCATAGAGGACATGTCCCACCAGGTCGTCGCCGACGCCGTGGCTGATGCCGGCGTGGACCCGGCTGCCATCAACCTTGTGGTGTTCGGCAACGCCACTGCCGGGCGGCTCCTCGACCAGGGCTGCATCCGGGGACAGTCCTTCCTCAAGCGGGCTGGGCTGCGCAATGCCGGCATCATCAATGTCGACAACTCCTGCGCCGGTGGGGCGTCGGCGCTCCACATGGCCACCCTGGCCGCTCGGGCCGACGGCGGCCTGGTATTGGCCGTCGGGGTCGAGAAGATGTGGACCGGAGACCGGGCCGAGACCATTGCCGGGATCGAGGACGGGGTTCCCCTCCCGGACCGGATCCAGATGCACGAGCGCCTCGAGAACCCGTCGGGATCTGTGCTCATGGGCCTCAACGCCACGTGGACGGTCATCCAGATGGAGGAGAGGGACGGCACCCCCGAGCAATTCGCGGCCACGGCGGTGAAGGCCCGGCACCACGGGGCCCTCAACCCGAACGCCCAGTTCCAGTCCGAGGTCACCGTCGAGGAGGTGCTGGGCTCAACGCCGATCGCCGGGCCTCTGACCCGGTTGATGTGCTCGTCGTTCACCGATGGGGCCGCCGCCGTCCTGTTGACCACCGACCCGGCGCCGGGAAGGCCGAAAATCGTCTCGAGCACCGTGCGCTCGGGCAACGGGGACCTGGACTACCACGAGCGCCTGGCCGAGACGGCCGCTGCCGCGTGGGACACCGCCGGCGTCGGTCCAGAGGACATGGACGTGGTCGAGCTGCACGATGCCACCAGCGCCGAGGAGCTCTACGCCCTGGAGTCACTGGGGTTCTTCAAGCCCGGCGATGCCGGACCCGCCACCGAGGCCGGAGACACCACCGTGGGCGGCCCCGGTGTCACGGTCAACCCCTCTGGCGGCTTGGTTTCCCGCGGGCACCCCCTCGGGGCCACCGGACTGGCCCAGGTGGTGGAGCTGGCCACCCATCTCCGGGGAAGCGCCGGCAATCGCCAGGTCGCCGGGGCCCGTGTCGCCGCTGCGGCCAATACTGGTGGCATCATCGGTACCGATGCAGCATTTATCGGGATTCACGTACTTGAGGCGGGCTGAATGACTGTTCCAGGTCGCGGCGGGATCATCACCGGATGGGGTATCGCCGTACCCGACAAGGTCGTCACCAACGAAGACCTGTCCGCCACGCTCGATACCAACGACGCCTGGATCGTGGAGCGCACCGGGATTCGAGAGCGTCGCATCGGGGGGACCACTTCCGGGCTGGCCATCGAGGCCGGACTGGCCGCTCTGAAGAAGGCCGGACGGCGCCCGGACGAGATCGACTCGGTGATCCTGGCCACAACCACACCCGACGGCATCGTGCCCGGCACCTCGGCGACGGTCCAAGACGGGATCGGCATCCCCGGCGGCGCCTTCGACGTGAACGCGGCGTGCTCCGGGTTCGTCTACGGCCTGGCCGTGGCCCACGGGATGCTGGCCATAGGAGCCGAACGCCTGTTGCTCATCGGGTCCGAGACCCTGAGCCGCATCACCGATTGGGACGACCGCTCCCTCGCCGTACTGGTGGGCGACGGAGCGGGGGCGGTCGTGCTCGAAGCGACCGACGGTCCCGGCCAGCTGCTGTCCTGGAACCTCAATGCCGACGGGTCGCTGCGCCACCTGCTCAAGTGCGACCATGGCGGGTACCTGTACATGGACGGCAAGGAGATCTTCCGAAAGGCCGTACGAGCAGTGGTCGAATCGTCGGAGCGGGCCATCGCTGAGGCTGGATTGACCATCGACGACATCGATCTGGTCGTCCCCCACCAGGCCAACCTCCGCATCATCTCCGCCGTCTGCCAGCGAATGGGCATCCCCGAGGAAAAGGCGGTGATGGTGATCGATCGCTATGGGAACACCTCATCGGCGTCGATTCCTCTTGCGCTGGTCGATGCGATCGATGCGGGTCGGGTGCACAAGGGAGACCGGGTACTGCTCAGCGGGTTCGGCGGCGGGATGACGTGGGCCAGCGCCGTTCTGCGCTGTGGCGGGTGAGCCCGTCGGTGGCTCCGGTCCTGGTGGTGCTGGCTGCGGGAGCCGCACGGCGGTACGGAGGCTGTAAACCATTGGCGCCGGCCGGGCCTTCGGCAGAGGCCGTCATCGACCTGGTGGCCAACGATGCCCTGGCTTCTGGTTTCGGGGCCATCGTCCTCGTCGTCCATCCCGAGACGGGCCCGGCCATCCGCTACCACGTGGAGCGCTGCTGGCCGTCGTCGGTCAACGTGAGCTTCGCCGAGCAACGGGTACCGCTCGGTACCACCCATGCCACCCTGGCAGCGCGATCGCTGGTCGGCAGCGAGGACCCGTTTGCCGTGGCCAATGCCGACGACGTGTACGGCCTCGAGGCCTTCGACTTGCTGAGCCACCAGCTGACGGAAAACCACCACGAGCATGCCCTAGTGGGGTTCGAGCTCGCCCACACGGTGGTGACCGACGACCCGGTGACCCGGGGGATCTGCGAGGTGGACGCCAGCGACCACTTGGTGACCATGACCGAACGACGCAAGGTGTCGCGGATGAGCGGCGGCAACGACTTCTCGAGCCTGGACGGCTTGCAACCGGACGAGCTTCCCGGTGATGCGACGGTCTCGGTGAACTTGTGGGGCTTCCGTCCCGAGATCTGGGAAGTCTTCGATGCGGCCATGGACGCGTCCGGCCTCGACGAAGCGGCAATCCTCGACCAGATTGCTCGGGGCGTCGAGGTGCCCAAAGCCGAGGTGCTGTTGCCCGAGGTCGTCGGTTCCGCCATCGCGTCCGGCACCGGACTCCCGGTGCGAGTGCTCCGTACCGACACCAAATGCCTTGGTGTCACCCACGCCGATGACCTTCCTGTCGTCCAAGGTGAGCTCGCTCGACAGGTGGCCTGGGGAATCCGTCCCAGCAGGCTGTGGGCGAACGTCAGCTGACCATCTGATCGGACCGATCGGCTGATCGGATTGATCGGCTGATCGGATTGATCCGCTGATCGGCTGATCGGTGGCCACGGATCCGTCCGACCCTCAGGCCGCCGACCTGGGAGAGCCGCACCAGCACTGGCGGCCCTATGCCCGGCGAGCGAGGGCCGCCGATATCGGGCGAGCGAGGGCCGCCCGACCTGGGGATAGACCTCGTCCTCCCGGTAGGATGGGCGGCAGAGAGCCATGACCCGCACAAGACGACTCACCTTCAGCCTGGGCCTCAATGTCGTCTTGGTGGCGGTCCAAGTGGCGTTCGGCCTCACCGCTCATTCCCTGGGCCTGCTGGCCGATGCCGGGCACAACCTCACCGATGTAGCCGCACTGGTCCTGTCGCTCGTCGCCGTGCGCTTCGCGCTGCGTCCCCGCAGCGCGGCCCGCTCATTCGGCAACCACCGCGCCACGATCCTGGCCGCCCTGGCCAACGCCGCCGCAATTGCCGCAGTGACGGTAGTCATCGTGGCCGAGAGCATCCAACGACTCCAACATCCTCAGCCGGTCCAGGCCGGCATCGTCGTCATCATTGCCGCCCTGGCCATGATGGCCAACGGTCTCGCCGCACTCCTCCTGCGAGACGGCTCGAGCGACCTGAACATGCGCTCGGCAGTGCTGCATATGGCCGGTGACGCACTCGGGTCTGCGGCTGTGCTCGTGTCGGGCATCGTGCTGCTCTTCGCTCCCAGCGCCACCTGGCTGGACCCGGTCAGCGCATTGGTGGTGGCCACCATCATCGTTTACGAGGCTGCCGGTGTCTTCCGATCCAGCGTGTCGGTCCTCCTCGAATCGACACCGGCCGACGTCGATCTCGACTCACTTACCGCCAGCATGGTTGCCGTGCCGGGCGTGGCGGAGGTCCATGATCTCCACGTCTGGAGCCTGTCGAGCGAGGTGCGCGCGCTCTCGGCCCATCTGGTCCTCACCGGTCATCCCACCCTCGAAGAGGCCCAAGTGGTCGGCGAGAAGGCGAAGCGGGCCATCGCCGGACCCTTCTCGATTGCGCACAGCACCCTGGAGCTCGAGTGTGAACGATGCGACGACGACCATGAAGACCCCTGTCTCATGGACGCGCCTGAGGCCGCCACGACGCCGGGGGCACTGACCGGTCACGGCCACTAGCTGAAATTCGATCCCGGACGCGCAAAGGGCCCCAAGTAACCGGACGGACAAGCCGCCCAAGCTCCTCGGGACCACATTGCGGACAGGTCCGGGGCGATCGCGCCTGGCCGTGTCGGACGACCCTGCACCGATCGCCGGTCCGGCATGTCCCTTTCGGGACCCACCGATCCGACACCGGACCGCCTGCTCGGAAGACTTTCGGTTCCAACCGTTTCCGGCTGTCTCCATCCGTTTTCCGACCTAGGAATACCTTGCGCCTATCATCAGTGCAGGTCAATGGCTTAACGCGAAATCCCGACCTTGTCCCCAGAACTTATTGAGACATCCCCAATAGAGCCCGAGTCATCCCCAATACACCCTGGGACATCCCCAATACGGCCTGAGATATCCACCATTCATCCCCAGAGGGCCGTGCTACATCCCTACTCGGTATTTCTACTCAGTTTCTCGACTCAGTTTCTCTACTGCCGCGACCTCTCGCTGGTCCCCGGCGGGCCACGGCGACACGTCGCCCGTCTCCAACATGGTCTTGAGACGTGAGAGGATCGCCGGCCAGCCCTGGCTCACGCCCTTGAGCATCTCGGTATTCCCCTCGAATCCGTCATGGGTCACGGTCAGCTTCGTCGTCGAACCCATCGGCTCGAGCTCGAACGTCACCTTCGCTCTCTTTTCTTTTACCAATTCGGCGAAGACCTCATCGGTCCATCCGAACAGTCCTGCATGCTCAGGCTGGTAGTTGTGCCAGGTATAGGAGAGCAGCCGGTGCGGCTCTGACTCCAACACGACTTGGTCGAGGTCCTTGAACGGTTCGTCCGAACTCGATTGCCACAGCACCGGCGAACCCACGTTCCAATCCGAGCTGGGTCCACCACCCCAATAGCGATCGGTGAATGCAGCGTCGGTGAGGGCCCGCCAGAGTTTCTCAGGCGTCGTTTCGATGTAGGTGACGTATACGAACTCGGGCTTGTCCACGGCTGTCTCCTCCAGTGCTCTCTTCAGGTCGCCGAGGGCGCGCACGCGCTCGCGGTCATACCGGTCGACCCAGCGTTCGACGATCTCGTTGATGGGCGCGGCGTTGACGTAGTGCAACTTCTCCCGGCCGCGCCGAACCGTCGTCACCAGGTTGGCCGCTTCGAGCACATTGAGGTGCTTGGAGACGGATTGTCTGGCCATATCGAGGTCGGCACACAGCTCTCGCAACGTCTGGCCGCTTCGCTGGTTCAACCGGTCGAGCAACCGACGACGGCTTGGGTCGGCAAGTGCTTTGAAGATCGCGTCCATGGTCTTATCGATTGCTGAAAATGCAGCCATTTAGCTGCATGACTCCATTATGCAGCTAAATGGCTGCCTGTCAACATGGACTGGATTTCGTGTGACCCGATTACTCGGTTCTGGGACCCCATTACTTGGCGTTGCCCCAGGGCCGACACCGACGGGCCAAGACCTACTCGGCTTCGCCCGAGGGTCCCACACCGCACAAACGCCGCCACCGGGCCGGGATCGACCCCGCTCGGAAGCAACCCCCGTCCACCAATGCGGCCAGGACAGGTCGGGTCGCCTCGTGGCGGAGGGCTACCCGGGAGGGGCTGCGGGCCGCGTCGAGCCATGTCTTCAGTCCGGAAAGCCCGATGGTCCGGTAGACCCCGGGATGGACCATGCCGTTGAACATCACCCTGATGAGCCTGGGGATCTCGAAGCGGACCAGCGCCCGATCGATAAAGGACGCCTCTGACCACAGCT
>DASXMT010000108.1:0-2654 GCA_036495505.1 Acidimicrobiales bacterium
CGTCCCGACCACAACAGGTACCCGGCCACCACGCCCATCACCCGATCCCCCAGCTCCTCCTGGTGGACCAGCAGGCGCTCACCGGCGGTGAGGCGGCGGTGGAGCTCCCGGAACAGGTGATCTGCACGGCCCGGGTGTCCCCTGATTGCGGCAGCGGAAAGTGGATGCTCGGCAGTTCTTGTTCCTGATAGGCCTGCAGGTTGTGCGAGGAGGGCAGGAGTGACACCACCGCGGTGAAGCCCTGGACCTGGAGCCAGATGATCTCTTCCTGGCGCCGGACCTTGCGATGGTTGGGGGCGAAACCGCCGGGGCGCTCGCTCACGGCCAGGCGATCCTTGATCACCCAGGTGAAGTTGCGAGGCGGGATTCCTGCTGCCCATTTGCCCTTCATGGCGCGCCAACCCGGTCGGCCTGATTGGCCCCGCCCGGGCTCGATCCGACCAGGACCGCGGCCTGCACGGAGGCGGCCACATCGTGGACCCGGATCATGGATGCACCGCCGGTGAGGGCCCAGGTGCCGGTGGCCAGAGAGGCGGGGCCGCGATCGTCGATGGGCGCCGGCGAGCCGTCGGGCAGCGGCGAGATTACGCCGAGGAAGCTCTTGCGGCTGGTGCCCACCAGCAACGGGTAGCCCAAATCGGCCAGCGCAGCCACCGCGGCCAGAAGGGCCAGGTTGTGCTGGACGTTCTTTCCGAAGCCGATGCCCGGGTCGACCCATACCTCGCTCACTCCGCCGGCCCGGGCGGCTTCGGCCCGCTCGAGCAGGTACGACGACACCTCTTCGACGACGTTGTTGTAGTGCGGACTCCGCTGCATGTCGGCCGGAGTGCCCTGGTGATGCATGGCCACCCAGCCCACCCCGTGCTCGGCGGCCACCGGCCACAGCTCGGCCGAGACGTCGTTGACCAGGGTGGCCCCTGCAGCCACCGCGGCGGCGGCCACGGCGGCCTTGGTGGTGTCGATGGAGACGCGCACATGAGCGGACAGGGCCTCCACCACCGGGAGCACCCGCCGGAGCTCCTCGCCTTCGTCGACCGGCTCGGCGCCCGGACGGGTGGATTCGCCGCCCACATCGACGATGTCCGCCCCTTCTTTGATCATCTCATGACCTCTGGTGATGGCCCGATCGGTTTCATACCATTCGCCACCATCGAAAAAGGAGTCGGGCGTCACGTTGAGGATCCCCATGACCAGGGGACGTTCCTGGTTCACGGGAGTCAGCATCGCCCCGTAGCGTAAACCAGCCAGGCGACGCCCGTCGCCGAAATTCGGGCCTTACCGACCGACTTGCGGCCAGTCGAGGCGCTCAACGACCGTGGACGAACTGCATGGCTTCGGCTCGGGTGGCCGAATCCGTCCGAAACAGCCCGCGCACCGCGGAGGTGATGGTCAACGTGCCGGGCTTCTTCACCCCCCGCATCGACATGCACAGGTGCTCCGCCTCCACCACGACCAGGACGCCCTTGGGACCGAGGACCTCTTCGATGGCGTCGGCAATCTGGGTGGTCATGCGCTCTTGGACCTGGAGCCGCTTGGCGTAGCCGTCGACCAGGCGGGCCAACTTCGACAGCCCGGTGATGCGCCCGTCGTCGCCGGGAATGTAGGCCACGTGGGCCCGGCCCATGAACGGCACCATATGGTGCTCGCACAACGAGGCAAAGGGGATGTCCCGCACCATGACCATCTCGTCGTGGTCAGCGGCGAACGTCACCGTCAGGTGCTTGGTCGGGTCCTCGTGGAGGCCGGAGAACAGCTCGACGTACATCTGGGCCACCCGATGTGGTGTGTCCTGCAGGCCGTCCCGCTTGGGATCCTCTCCGATGGCGGCGAGCACCTCGACGATGGCCCGTTCGATCCGATCAGTGTCGACGCTCATGGGTTGGGTTCAGCGCTCCTCGGTCGATTCGACGTAGGCATGGATGGCAGGCAGGTTGCGTAACCGCTCATCCACATCGAGCCCGTAGCCCACCACGAAATCCGATGGTATGTGGAACCCGACGTAGCGGAGGTCGACCGCCGTGCGTTGCTGGCCGTCCTTGACCAGGAGCGCACAGACCTCCAACGACGCCGGAAGGCGGGCCAGGAGATAGCGCTGGAGGTAGTTGAGGGTGAGGCCGCTGTCCACGATGTCCTCGACCACCAGCACATGGCGGTCGACCAGGTCGACGTCAAGGTCCTTCACGATGCGGACCACGCCCGAGGTCTTGGTGGCGCTCCCGTAGGAGGAGACGGCCATGAAGTCCACCTCGAGGGGTAGGTCGATGGCGCGGGACAGGTCGCTCATGAACATGAACGCCCCCTTGAGCACGCCGACCAACAGCGGAGGGGTCCGGCCAGCGTAGTCGGCGGTGATCTCGGCCCCGAGCTCGGCGATCCGGGAGCTCAGCTGCTCCTCGGAGACCACCACCTCGCCCACGCCCGGGGCGCTATCAGCGGTCGACCCGGGCCCTTCGGGTTCATCCTTTCCGGCTGCGGTCACGGGGTGACTGTACCGGAACGACGCTGGAAGACAGGCTGAGCCGACCGCCCGACCTGCCGACCCGGTGCCCGCCTGGCAACTCGGCCGCCCTGGCTTGGCCCCGGGCCACGGCCAGGACACGTTCCACCGCGGCCAACGACGGGGGATGCTCATCATCTCCTCGCAGCCAGGAGCG
>DASXMT010000109.1:0-5174 GCA_036495505.1 Acidimicrobiales bacterium
TCGGCCAGCTGCCGGGGAGGGCGGCCGACCGATTTGGCGTTGGCCATTGCTACGTTGGTCGACCAGTCCCCGTGCTCTCGTCGCCCCGGGCGCTCGAGGTGCACGTTTTCGGGACTCACGGCCAGGCTGAATCCCTCCCTCGCTGCCGTGGTGGCGAGGGCAGAACTAATTGCTTCGGCTAGCTGGTCACGGATCGACATGTTGCGCCGAGGATAGGGCGTTCCGGGACCCGGCTGGACATAGAAGTAGAGTGGTCCCTCCGGTGGCGGCGTCGCCCTGTGTGATGCACCGTCATATGCCCCCGTAGCTCAGCGGATAGAGCATCGGCCTCCGGAGCCGTGTGCACAGGTTCGAGTCCTGCCGGGGGCACTTTTGTGATGTTCCAGATTTTCTGGGACAAGTGAACCCTCAGATGATATCTCTGTCTTGTCGCTGGTAGTCGACTGAAGGGTCCAGTTCCAGATGTCGGATCGTGACGCCGGCCTCGTCGATCACCCGAACGTCGAGGTCAGCCATCAGAATCAGTACGCGCTTGCCCTTGTACCCTCGCCCCACCCCGACGTGGTGGAGTCTGGATCGATAACGCAAGGTGAAGCAGCCGGTCTTGTCTACCCGGTCTCGACGGACCTTGGTGTGGGCCAGCAGCGGCTGTCCGTCGATCTCGATGGTGGCCTTGTCGAGGGAGCGCCAGGCGCTCATCGGCGGACAGCCGCGAGCGGTGTGCGGTCGCTCCTCGTTGTAGATGTGGACGAAGCGGTCGATCTGGGCCTGGAGCTCGCCGAGGGTGGCGACGGCCGGTTTCTTGGCCAGCCACTTCTTCAAGGTGAGGTGGTAACGCTCGACTTTGCCCTGGGTCTGGGGAGGCGGTTTCAACCAGTGAGCGCAAGTAACTCTGCGAGCTTCTCCGATGGTTTCATGTATTCAAGGGTGGCGCGGGGACGGTCGTTCAGGCTGGCGGCGAAGCGGTTGAGATCGGCGGCGCTGTGTGTCGAGAGGTCGGTTCCCTTCGGCATGTATTGGCGGAGCAGTCCGTTCGTGTTCTCGTTCGAACCTCGCTGCCAGGGGCTGTGGGGATCGCAGAAGTAGATCTGGATTCCGGTGTCGATGGTGAAGCTGGCGTGCCGGTGCATCTCCTTGCCTTGATCCCAGGTGAGGGTGCGGAAGAGCTCCTTGGGCAAGGCAGCGACAGCTTGGCGCATCGCCTCGTCGACCTGGGCGGGAAAGCGTCCGTCGGGGAGATGCAGGAGCATCACGTAGCGAGTGGAGCGCTCGACCAACGTGCCCACCTGCGACTTTCCATTCATCCCGATGATGAGGTCCCCCTCCCAGTGCCCCGGGACGGCGCGGTCGTCAACCTCCGCGGGCCGTTCGCTGATGCTGACCATCCCGGGAATGCGACCCCGCGTCTCGACTCGGCCCTGCGGGCGACGCTGAGCTCGACCCGAGCGCAAGCATCGGGCCAGCTCCCGGCGGAGCTCGCCCCGGCCCTGGACGAACAGCGTCTTGTAGATCGTCTCGTGGCTCACCCACATCATCGGATCGTCCGGATACTCGACACGCAACCGCCGGGCGATCTCCTGGGGCGACCACCACTTCGACAACCACTGGGTCACCTGATCCGCTAGCTGCACGGACGCCAGCTTCCTGGCCTTGGGCCGACGGGCACACAGGCGGGCCCGCTGGTGGGCACGCCAGGCCCGATAGGCACCGCGCCCGCCGTTGGCAGCCACCTCCCGAGACACGGTGGAGAGGTGCCGGCCCAGTTTCTTGGCGATGGCGCTGAACGTCTCCCCACCCCGAAGGCCCAGGCTGATTTCCTCCCTGTCGGCCAAGGTGAGACGCCCCGGCCTCGGCGTCCAGGCGTCCACCGGGATGAGCTGCTTGGGGGCCTTCATCAGCACGTTCCAGGCGGTCTGCATGCTGGAGTCGAGCTGCTCTCCGATCTCCTTGAAGGTCAGTCCCTTGGCCCGCAGGCGAAAGGCCAGAGCTCGCTCTTCAGTCGTCAGATGTGGTCTTCCCATTCGCAACCTCCCAGGTCCCAACGAAGCGTCGTTGGCTCACCGAGCGATTGCGCGGACCCCTTGAAACCGCCGGATGGTAGGGCTTGCCGTGTTTGAAGGTGATCCCGAGGGTGGCCAGCTCGATCTCCATGCCGGTGTGACTGCCCCGATACGCCGCGGTGTAGATGGCGCCATTGTCGCTGAGCACCGAGCGCGGCAAGCCGTATTTCCCAGCTGTTTCAAAGAAGATCCGCACCACGTCGGCCGCGGTGGCCACCGGAACAGCCACGCTGGTCAGCACGGCGCGCGAATAGTCGTCGATGAAGTTGATGATCTCGACTGGCTGCTCGTCGGCCAGGTGCCAATGGGTCATATCGCTCTGCCAGGTCTCGTTGGGCAGATTCGACTCAAAGCGCGTCCAGCTCGAGCGGGGGCGCTTTTGGGGCTGCGGGGTGACGAAGCCCCGGCGCCTCAAGACCCGATGGATGGTGGACAGAGACGGCACCGATGTCCCGTTCCGGTGCAGGTGCCAGGCGATCGTCCGAGCCCCGGCGTCGAGGCCATCTTCGGCCAGGCGCTTGCGCCAGCCCACGATCTCGCCCTCGAGCGTCGCCGAGGTGAGGTTGGCGGGCACCTTGGGTCCGCGCTTTTGGGGTGTGAGGGCCTCGTCACCACCGGCTCGGTACAAAGCGACGTGGCGATGCACCCAGGACTTCGAACGACCCGTTGCCGCCGCCACCGTCCGCACGGAGCGGCCCTCGACGAGCACGGCATTGACGCAGTACTTGGCCAGATCCACGAGACCACCTCAGAACGGTTGTCCCAGAATTGCTGACACATCGTGTCCCAGAAACTATGGATCCTCAGACCGCACGGTCCTCAGACCGCACGGCCCACCTGTCGATCCCTACGACGCGCATTCCGGTTGCGGCCCCAGGGCAGGCCGCTGAAGCTCGGTTCAGTGATTATGTCGTCACGCCTCGGGCCACGGCGCGACGGTCTCGCACCCGTACTCCTCGGGGGCCACGTCGCTTACGGTCTCGCTGAACTGCCAGCGGTGGCCAGCCAGGTCTTCGAAGGTGCAATCCCGCTCGCCGTACTCCCGATCAGTCGGCGACTCCAGGACCCGAGCCCCCCGAGAGCGAGCCCGCTCGTAGTGGGCGTCGACATCGTCGACTCGCACTCTGATCACATGCGTCACGACACCGTCATGCGGTGGTAGCTGCTCGCCTCGGACGTCGGCCACGATCATCGCCCCGTCGGCGCCGATGCTCATTTGCGCCCGGTGGCTCTCGCCGATACGGGTCTGCTCGACAAAGCCGAACGTCGTACTCAGCCACTCCACCGCGGACCGCACGTCGGGGTAGACGAGCACGGGGACCACGGTGGCCGGCGGGACGGACCGGTTGTGCCTCATTTACGGAGACCTCCTTGTGTAATACCCGATGGCCACGCCGATAGAGAGCCGCGGGTTGACGCCGGAACGGGTCGGCACATGGTTCGGTGACAATACGCTCCGCCTCCTCCCCGCGTTCAGACAGCGAACGAAAACCGTGAGGAAGGCTCGGTACTTGCGTCGAACGCTGCTTCAGCCATCCCGCCACTCGAACCATACCGCGACGAGGGGGGCTTGCCGCAAGGCCCTCGGGCGTGCTGACAATGCTCGCCATGAACTGGCTCATGATTCCCGTCGCCCCGCCCGGCAGCATCGGACGGGTACTAGCCGAGGCCGACGGATGTGGTGCGTTGCTGGTGAACGACGTGGCGCCAGCCGGAGTGCGGCTATGACCGAACATGCCGTGGTGATCGCCGGAGGCGGCCCGACCGGGCTCATGCTGGCCTGTGAGCTGGCATTGGCGGGAATCGACGTCGTCATCGTCGAACGACGCGCCAGTCAGGATCTCGACGGCTCGCGCTCCGGCGGTCTGCACTCGCGCACCATCGAGGTGCTCGATCAGCGCGGCGTCGCTGATCGGTTCCTGGCGGAGGGGCAAGCGATGCAGGTCCAGGCGTTCGCCGGGATCCCGTTGGACATCAGCGACTTCCCCACCCGTCACAACTATGGGCTCGCGCTGTGGCAGAGCAAATTCGAGCGCATACTGGCCGCCTGGGTCAGCGAGCTGAGGGTGCCGATCGTTCGCCGACGTGGGGTAACGGGCTTCGCGCAGGATGACACCGGCGTCGACGTCGAGCTGTCCGATGGCCTGTCGCTACGGGCGGACTACCTCGTCGGCTGCGACGGAGGACGAAGTGTGATCCGAAAGGCGGCCGGCATCGAGTTCCCGGGGTGGGATCCGTCGACCACCTGGCTGATCGCCGAGGTCGAGACGAAAGAGGAGCCGGAGATCGGCTTGCGCGGCGGGGGTGGCATCGGCCCTGCGGACGGAGGGCGAGTACGGGTCGTCCTGACCGAGCCGCACATCGAGCATTCCAGCGAGCCCACCCTGCAGGATGTCAGCGAGGCGCTCATCGCCGTCGACGGAACGGACTACGGGGTGCACAGCCCGACATGGATCTCCCGATTCACCGACATGTCCCGGCAGGCGGCGTCCTACCGAAAGGGACGGGTGCTGCTCGCCGGCGACGCCGCGCACGTGCATTCCCCGCAGGGCGGACAGGGCCTCAACACCGGCGTGCAGGACGCCGTGAACCTCGGATGGAAGCTGGCCCAGGTGATCAAGGGAACATCACCAGACAGGCTCCTGGACACCTACCACGCCGAGCGGCACCCCGTCGGTGCCCGAGTGCTGCACAACACCATGGCGCAGGGCGCGCTTGCCGGCTCCGGCGGGCGCCCCGAGGCATTGCGCGACACGATCTCCGAGTTGCTGAGGATGGATGAGCCTCGCAAGCGGTTCGCCGCGATGTTGTCCGGTCTGGACATTCACTACGACCTCGGCGAGGGGCACCCGCTGCTCGGGCGCCGCATGCCCGACCTCGACCTGGTCACTGCCAACGGCCCGCTGCGAGTATTCACCCTCCTCCACGGCGCACGGCCGGTGCTGCTCAACCTCGGTGAACCCAGCGGTTTTGACATCACTCCGTGGGCCGATCGGGTTCAGTGGATCGACGCTGCATATGTTGGTCCGTGGGAGCTTCCGGCACTTGGCTCGGTCCCAGCTCCCACTGCCGTGTTGGTTCGGCCCGACGGACATGTTGCCTGGGTGGGAGACC
>DASXMT010000110.1:0-4970 GCA_036495505.1 Acidimicrobiales bacterium
CAAGGCACTGGGTCTGGACTGCGACGACCTACGTGAAGCCTTCCGGCGCATGGTGTTCAACGTCATGGCCGTCAACCGAGATGACCACACGAAGAATTTCGCATTCACCCGGCCTGAGGGAGGCGCCTGGCAATTGACGCCGGCGTTCGACGTCACGCATGCCTACCGTCCCGACAGCCCCTGGAACAGCCGCCATCTGATGTCGATAAATGGGAAGTTCGATGACATCGCGCTCGAGGACATCTATGCCGTGGGCGAGCGCGC
Source organism: Acidimicrobiales bacterium (assembly GCA_036495505.1). Taxonomy (GTDB): domain Bacteria; phylum Actinomycetota; class Acidimicrobiia; order Acidimicrobiales; family RAAP-2; genus DASXMT01. Next base: position 265 of record DASXMT010000110.1, read on the forward strand.
AGAGGTGCCGGGCTACCGCAAGATCGTCCGTGACGTGGAGCAGGCAATCGCTGAGTGGGCGGACTATGCCGCGGCAGCCGCCCTCGACGAGGGAGTGGTGAAGGCCATCGCCTCGGATCACGAACGATTCCGCCCTCGCTGAGCCAGGCCCAAGAGAGCACGCGAGCCGACGCCCGCTTCACCCGATGGGGCAACTCGCCTTCTTCGTCGGGGCGTGGAGAAGACGTCGTGGTCGGGAAAACCCCACGGACGATTCACCTGCGACCTCCAATGACGCAAGAGGCAGTGCTTCCTAGGCTGGCCACATGGATATTCGATGTGTGAGCAGCGGGACTGAGGTACCCCTGTCGGCTCACACCACCACTCCCGCGACGGCGCTGAGCCCAGTGGGTCTGTGGGTCCGGTGTCCACCAAGGACGCGATAGTGGCGGTGGTCCGATTCCTCGTTCGGCCCTGGCGCGGCATGACGCTGTGGCGATCGCTGGCCTGGCAGACGCTCGATGTTCCGCTCGGAATCGCCATCGGTATCTCCATCACGGTTCTCGTCGCCCTGAGCGTCGGTCTCGCCGTCACCTTCGTCATCGCCCTTCCTCTGGTGTGGTTCACCTTTCTCCTCGCCGCCCAGCTCGGCCGGTTGGAACGCTCACGGGCCGCTGCGCTGCTCGGGCTCAACCTGGCGTCACCGCACGCCCCGTTGGCCCCAGGCAACTGGTGGAGCCATCTCCGACAACGGGTCACGAGCGCGAGTCGGTGGCGGGAGATCGGCTACCTGTCGCTCGGGTTGCCGCTCCAAGGGGCCCTGGGCGCGGTGGTCCTGGTGCTCTGGTCCGCGGCTCTCGCGTTGACTGCCCTTCCCGGCTACGTGACCCACCTTCCCGGCCGTTCCGTCGATCTCGGTGTTCTTCGTCTCCACTCGGGACAGGGAGCCGCGACGGCAGCGGTCATCGGTGTCCTCATTCTCCTCGTGGTGGCGCCCCAGGCCACGTGGGGGCTCGGCGCTGGTGAACGCAGGTTCGTGGGGTGGCTGCTGGGTCCCCGTGCGCAGTCGGACCTCGCGCGGCGCGTCGATGAGCTCGAGCTGAGCCGCAGCGCGGCGGTCAGCAGTGCGGAGGCGGAACGGCACCGCATCGAGCGGGACCTCCACGACGGCGCCCAACAGAGATTGGTTGCGTTGGCCATGGACCTCGGACGGGCACGAGAGCGTTTCGACACGGAACCCGAGCGCGTCCGCCAGTTGGTGAACGAGGCCCACGAAGAGGCAAAGGCTGCGCTGGCCGAACTTCGGAACCTGGCCCGGGGCATCCATCCTGCGGTGCTCACCGACCGGGGGCTCGACGCTGCCCTCTCGGCGGTCATCACCCGGTGTCCGGTACCGGTGTCCCTCGCTGTCGAGGTGCCGACACGACCGCCGGCCTCGGTCGAGAGCGCCGCGTACTTCGTCGTCGCCGAGGCCCTGACCAATGTCGCCAAGCACGCCCATGCGACCCGGGTCGACGTGTCGATCCTGCTGCAAAACAATCGGCTGATCGTCAATGTGCGCGACGACGGTGACGGTGGTGCTGAGTCGTCCAATGGCAGCGGCCTCTCCGGCCTGGCCGACAGAGTCGGCGCTCTCGGAGGCTGGATGCGGGTGTTGAGCCCGCCCGGCGGCCCGACGAGCGTGATGGTGGAGATCCCGTGCGGATCGTGATCGCTGAGGACGCGGTCCTCCTGCGAGTTGGTGTGATCCGGGTACTCGACGAAGCCGGCGAGACCGTGGTCGCCGAGGTGGGAGACGCTCCGACTCTCATCGCTGCCGTTGAGACGCACCGGCCTGACCTTGCGATCGTGGACGTGCGCATGCCGCCGGACATGGCCGACGATGGTCTTCGCGCGGCGATCGAGATCCGGCGGCGCTGGCCGGAGACGGCGATCCTCGTGTTCTCCCAGTACGTCGAGGAGGTCTTTGCGGCCGAGTTGCTGGCGACGGGCACCGACGGGCTCGGCTACCTCTTGAAAGATCGAGTGGCTGAGGTGACTGAATTCGTGGATGCGGTCCGCCGGGTCGGAGCTGGCGGCACCGCGCTCGATCCCGAGGTTGTCGCACAGCTGGTGGCGAGGAGCAGCCGACAGGATCCATTGAGCCGACTGACGGCGCGCGAGCGCGAGGTGCTGGCACTCATGGCAGAAGGCAGAAGCAATCAGGCCATCGCGGCGACCCTGGTGGTCAGCGGGGGAGCGGTGGAGAAGCATGTGAGCAATGTGTTCTCCAAGCTCGATCTTCCGGCCGCGGCACCCGACAATCGCCGAGTGCTCGCCGTGTTGCGGTGGCTCAACTCATGACGATGACCGCCTCAGCGGAACGCCAGGTGACGCGATCGGCGGATCCGCCGACCCGCTCGCCTCGGGCCCGCACCGCGTGGACTCTCGCGGGGCTGCTTCTTGTCATTGCCATTGTGCCGGCCATTGTCCTGAGCATCGTCGGCTCGACCGCCTATGAACAACTGAGTGCACGCCAACGCGTGTTCACCGTCCCGATTGCCCAAGTGACGGTGGAGGTCGACAGCGGCAATATCACGGTCGAGCGCGCCACCGGCCAGAACACACTGGTCACGACGTCGGGAGTGCACGGGTTGACCGACCCGACGGACCAGGAACACGTCGTCAACCACTCCCTCGTCATACGCTCGAGTTGCGGCACGAGAATTTTCAACGATCGGTGCGATCGGAACTATGTGATCCACGTGCAATCCGAGGCAACGGTGACCGCCCGGTCCGGTCAGGGCAACGTGACCGTGACTGACATGGCCGGAGCGATCTCGGCCCACTCCGATCAGGGAGACGTCACGATTACCGGTGGCTCCGGCCATTTGGCGGCGTCGAGCGGACAGGGAGGTGTCACCGTCTCACGCTCTTCCGCTTCCTCATTATCGGTTCAGTCCGGCCAAGGCGATGTCAACGTCGACCTGGTGTCGTCACCGAACCGGGTTACCGCCTCTTCGGGACAAGGAGGCGTCACCGTGGAGCTCCCCAAGGGTCCCAACTCCTACCAGGTGCACGCCACTTCTGGTCAGGGGAACGTCTCGGACAGCGTGAATGACGACCCGGCCAGCCATCGGGTCATCAATGCATCGTCGGGACAAGGGGATGTCACCGTCCGATATCGGAGCGGCGGATCGCCCGACAAGGAATGCCCAACCTCCGGCCGTAAATCGAAATTCGAGGGCGCCCGACACCTCAACCGACCTAAGTGGACAGATCACTCCGCTTAGCTGGTATCGTAAACGGAGTGAAAACTCCGTATTGTCTCCCGGGCGACGTGCACTGATGCTCGTGGAAGGCGATCGCCCACTTCGGAGTGACGCGGCGAAGAATCGAGAACGCCTGTTGAGGGCCGCGGGGCAGGTCTTCGAGGCTCAGGGTCTCGAGGCCAGCGTGGCTGATGTTGCTCGTGCCGCCGGTGTCGGGATGGGGACCCTCTACCGGCGCTTTCCTTCCAAGGATGCCCTCATTGACGCGCTGGTCACCGGCGTGCTCGAAGCGACCGTCGCGATGGCCGAAGAGGCCGCAGAGCAGCCCGATGGGTTGGGTCTCGAAAAGTTCCTTGCCGCATCGGCCAGCTACGAGGCCGAGCACGTGGGATGTCTTCCGAAGGTGTGGTGCAACGACCATGAACTGATTCACGTGGCCCGCCGGCTGATCGCACGACTTCTTGCTGACGCAAAGGTGCATCATCGGGTGCGTGAGGACCTCACCACCACCGATATCACCTTGGCCAAGTGGTCCATCCGAGGTGTGCTCGAGACGGCAGGCGGGACCAATCCCCAGATCTGGCAACGACACCTGGACCTCCTGATCGCCGGAATGCGCCCAGCGGGGGACAAGTTGCCGCACCGGCCGGTCAGCCAAGCTCAGGTGGACCGGATCCGCTATTCGTCGCAGGCCGACCCGTGTGTCAGCTGATCGAGTCGAGCCCCAGATCGTCGCTGACCGATCGGATGATCCGTCACGAGCGTTATTTCTACAAGCCCATGAGCACGGAGGCTCACGAATGAATTCAAGTGCATATGGTCGTCGACCCGCCACCGTAAGAACGAGTCGACGCCTGCACCGAGACCACGCACACACCACGCGTTGGACCGACCGAGCAACGAGATGACCGCGCTCGACACAGCACCGGCTCCGAACGCGTCGTCGGGTCCGACGAGGGCCCACTGGTGGATCCTGGTCGTCGTCGCCGGCGCCCAGCTGATGGTGGTGCTCGACACCACGATCATGGTGATCGCCCTGCCGTCGGCTCAGCACGCTCTGGGGTTCTCGAACACCGACCGCCAGTGGGTCGTGACCGCGTACACCCTGGCCTTTGGCGGATTCTTGGTGCTCGGCGGCCGGATCAGCGACATGATCGGACCCAAGCGCACACTTTTGATCGGTATCGTTGGCTTCGCCCTCGCTTCGGCTGTCGGCGGCGCGGCCCAGACCACCCTGATGTTGATCGGGGCGCGGGGACTCCAAGGCCTGTTCGGGGCGCTCCTGGCGCCCTCGGTGCTGTCCATCCTGACGACGACCTTCACCGACCAACGGGAACGAGGTCGGGCGTTCGGGATCTACGCCACCATCGCCATCAGCGGCGCCGCGTTCGGCCTGATCCTTGGTGGGATCCTGACGCAGTACCTGGACTGGCGTTGGTGCCTCTATGTGAACCTGCCCATCGCCGCCCTTATTGC
>DASXMT010000111.1:0-2895 GCA_036495505.1 Acidimicrobiales bacterium
CACATCCCGTCGAAGCTCTTCTCCAGGTACACGTCCCGGGAGGCCAGGCGCTTCTCGTGGCCCTCCTCTATCCCGTCGGGGTAGGCGAACTGGTGCCAGTAGGAGAGCGCCTGGGTGAACCGGTCGAAGGGCAAAGAGGCGGCCTGGTCACAGAGGACCTGTTCGTCTCGGGCCAGGGCCTCTTCGGTGCTGGGGTTGCGGAGCGCGACCACGGCGTCGATGTGGGCGGCGTTGATGGACCCCTTCGACCAGGCCCGGGCAAAGCCAGGCAGGTGGGAGAGGACCCGGCCCCGCCGGATGAGGGTCCGGGCCTGGCCCACGGGGACCCTGCACCGGCGGGAAAGCCCGGCGGCGGCCGACTTTGCCCCGTCGGGGGCCCAGTCCCCCGAGGCGTCAAAGGATGCGCCGGCCTCGGTCACGATGGCATCGAGGCGCGCCCGCAGGCACATGAGGGACTCCATCGACTCGGGGTCGGCCGGGACCAACGGGCCGGCGTCGGCCAGGCGGTCGACGGCCTCGGTCAGGGTCTGGATATCGACGTCCATGCCCCCATTTTTCCATTCGGGTGTGACGGGTCCCGAGGTCGCGACGAGCCCGCTCAGGCGGCACGAGCCCGCTCAGGCGGCACGAGCCCGTTCAGGCGGTACGAGCCCGCTCAGGCGGCACGAGCCCGCTCAGGCGTCGGGGCGGAGGAACCGGCCCACGGGATCCCACCGGCGGAGGGCCTCGATGTCGGCCGCAGCAGGTGGGTCCAGCTCGATGAGCGAGCGAGCCACCGTGAGCTCCCAGCCGCAGAGCGATCGGACCGCACCCACTCGCTCCTCCATCGACAGGCGCCCGCTGGGCACCGCGGTGAGGACGAACGTCCCATCCTCCCCCTTTTCGAAGATGCCCAGGTCCGACACGAATGCACCGACCCGTCCGCCGGGGGAGGTGATGTAAGGGACCCGGTCCACCGTGCGCCGACGGGTGAGGGTGGCCATGACCACGACCTCGTCGGCCCGGCTGGCCACGTCGTTGCCGCCGCCCGATCCCACCAGGAACGACCGCCCGGGTATGACCGTCGAGTTGATGTTGCCGAGGCGGTCGATCTGGGCCGCCCCAAGACAGGCCAACAGGGTGGTGCCCGGTGAGCCGGTCATGAGGCCAAGGATCTGTTCGCTGTCGGAGAGCATGGTGGCGGTGGGGAAGCTCCGATGGTTGAACACGAACGGATCGGCCGGAGTCGGCTCGTAGCCCCACAACCCGAGCTCGGCGGTCAGCTCCACTTCAGCCCCCCGGCGCCGGGCCAGATGGACGCCGAGCCAGGTGTCCAGGTTGGCCACCCCGGCGCCAGCCAGCACGGCATCGGCCCCCCGGGCCACGATCCGATCGGAGAGGTGACGGGCTCCGAACACCGCGGCCAGCTCCCAGGCCCCGATGGGCGCAGTGAGGTCGGGTGGGTTGGCCGCCTCATCCTCCCGCCACGAGTCGGGATCAGCTCGGGCCACCAGGGCGTCGATGCGGGGTTGCCCGAGACGGCGGAGGTACTCGGCCTGGTTGCCCGGCTCGAGCACCCAGTGATCGATCCAGGCGTCGAACTCATCGCTCCGGCTGACCTGGCTGACTTCAGACCAGAACTCCAGGTCCTCCCCGTAGGGGTCGGCCGGGGTGTCCCGGGCGAACAGGCCTCCGGGATGAGCGCCCATGGGTGCTTCGGTGATGGCTAGCACTCGGTGAGCCGGGATGCGGACGAGGTGGGACCACGGTCGGATGTCGTCGACCACCCGCTCCACGGTGACCACCGCGCCGCGACGGGCCGCCAACGCGCCCCACACCCCCTCGAGCACCGGAGCGTTGAAGGCCACGTTCCCATCGCGGTCGGCCACCGGGGCGTGCAACAGTGCGATGTCGGGGGCGTAGGGGGCCAGCAGCTTTACGGTGCCGCCGAAGGGCGACTCGACCTCGGCGAAGCCGGCGTTGTCGGACATGCTCGACCCGGCCAGCGAGCCGGTCACCGCCGCCGGCAAGCCCCGGGCGGCCGCTTCCAGCCGCTGGAGGAAGGTCAGGAACGACCAGTGCTCGACCTCCACCTCGCCGCGGAGATAGGCGTCGGAGAACCACGGGTTGGGGGTGAAGTTGGGGAATATGTCTCCCGAGTAGCCGGTCACCACCTTCTTCACCAGGCCGCCCTTGAAGAACAAGGTGCCCAGGCTGGACAGGCTCAACATCACCAAGGTGAAACCAGGGTCCCGGCCCCACCACCGACGTACGAGATGGCGGGCACCGGCTGTCCAACGCGAGTGGTTGGTGACGACGTGCACGGCATCTCCGGGCCGCACGTGCGCCACCGCAGTGTCGAGGTCAACAACCTTGTCCATGTCGGGTGGTGAGGCTACTCGACCACGCCAGGTGGTAAGAATGAAAACGGCCGTTGTGAGGCCACCGCCTCTTCGGGCGCCCATCCGGAGACCTATCGACGAGGAGACCACGATCGTGAGCGCGAGCTCCATCCGAACGTGCCGAGGAACGGCGTGACCCGTCCGCTCTACACCGACGATCACGAGCAGTTCCGGATGGCTGCCCGGCGATTCGTGGCCAACGAGATCGTGCCCAATTTCGAGAAGTGGGAGGCTGACGGCATCATCGACCGGGCCCTGTTCGCCCACGCCGGTGAGCTGGGCCTCCTAGGCATGGCCGTGCCCGAGGAGCTGGGGGGCGGTGGCGTCGACGACTTCCGCTACAACGTGGTGGTCAATGAGGAGATCCATCTGGCCGGGTGCAACGGGGTGGGCCTGGGCGTGGCCCTGCACAACGACATCGTGCTGCCCTACTTCCTCACCTACTGCACCGAGGAGCAGCGCCGGCGCTGGCTGCCCGGTATCGCCTCGGGCGAGCTGATCACCGCCATCGCCA
>DASXMT010000112.1:0-6691 GCA_036495505.1 Acidimicrobiales bacterium
CCCTGCATACCCAGCATGCGGGCCAGACCCATCTGGATATCTCCCGTACCGGGAGGCATGTCGATCAGCAGGTAGTCGAGCTCACCCCAATGGACGTCCTCCAAGAACTGCTGGACGGCCCGGTTGAGCACCAGCCCGCGCCACATGATGGCGCTGTCCTCGTCGGCCAGGAAGCCCATCGACAGGACCCGGAGGAGCCCGTCGCCGATGCGCCGCTCCAGCGGGACCATCTTCTTGGCGCGGGCCTCCACCTCGCCCTGCATGCCGAGCAGGCGGGGAACCGAGAACCCCCAGATGTCCGCGTCCAGGACGCCGACGGTGAGCCCGCGCCGGGCCAGGGCCACGGCCAGGTTCACGGTGATCGAGCTCTTGCCCACCCCACCCTTGCCCGAGGCGATGGCCAGCACCCGGGTGGTGGCCGGGATCTCGGTGGCAGGGGCGGACTCACGGGCGATCCAGCGGGCCTGTTCCATCACCGCCCGGCGCTCGGCCTCGTCCATGGGACCCGTCCGGACGTCCACCGACCGCACACCGGGAAGCGAGAGGACCCGGCCCTCCACGTCCCGACGGATCTGGTCCCGCAGGGGGCAGCCGGCGACGGTCAGGGCCACCTCCACGCCGACCGATCCGTCCGCTTCCACATCGATGGCCCGGACCATCCCGAGGTCCACGATGCTGGCCCCCAGCTCTGGGTCGACCACGCCGGCCAGGGCCTCGCGCACGTGCTCGGTGGTGGGGGGCACGACCGGGGCGGGCGTGTCGTCAATCCCGAGTTGGTCGACCGGGGGGGTATCGGAAACGGGCGCCACGAGGGAATTCTACCGGGGGCACCCGGTCGTGCAGCCATGGCTGCCCAGGGCGTGGTACCGAACTTGCCGGCGGGCGGATACGCTGTGAAACACGCAGAGGGCCCAGGTACGAAGCCTGTTACCGGACGCAACCAGTCGACCAGCTCCAAGGAGGCATACGGGTGAGCACGACCATGCAGAACGTCAGCATCGGGAAAAAGCCGGCTCCGGTCGTCCTGACCGACATCGCCACCACCAAAGTGGCCGAGCTGCTTGCCCAAGAGGACACCAACGACCTCGCCCTCCGGGTGGCGGTGCGGCCCGGTGGCTGTTCCGGCTACAGCTACGAGATGTTCTTTGACGCCGAGGTGGCCGACGACGACATCGTCCGGGAGTTCGGCACGGTGAAGGTGGTCGTGGACTCGGCCAGCGCCGACCTCCTCAAGGGCTCGACCCTCGACTACAGCGATGGGCTCCAGGGCGCCGGGTTCCATGTGACGAACCCCAACGCCGCCCGCACCTGCGGTTGCGGCTCGTCTTTCAGCTGATCCACTGATCCGGCTCCGCGTCGACGGCGCCGACGTCGAGGTACCCGACGACGAGCTGTCGCTGCTCGACGTGCTGCGCGAGCGGCTCCACCTGCGCACGCCGAAAGACGGTTGTAGCCCCCAGGGCCAATGTGGGTGTTGCACCGTGTGGGTCGACGGCGCCCCGCGGGTCTCCTGTGTCACCCCGATCCGCCGGTTGGCCGGCCGCGAGGTGACCACGGTCGAAGGCCTGCCCGCCGAGGTGCGTCAGGGCTGGGCCGACGCCTTCACCAGGGTCGGCGCCAGCCAGTGCGGGTTCTGCACCCCAGGGATCATCATGCGGCTGGCCGCCCTGGGCGGTCCCGGACACGCCGCGGTACGGGCAGTTCCCGACGCCAAGGTCCACCAGGCCCTGCTGGCCCACCTGTGCCGGTGCACCGGGTGGCAGACCGTGGTCGAAGGGGCTCGCCTGGTCTTCGAGGGCTCAGGGACATCGGATGCCGCCCCCCGTGACCTGACCGCCGCCGCCCGGCGCGCCGCCATCGAGGGCCGTTCGCCCCAACGGGTGGGTCCCGGAGTAGCCCTGGGCGCAGGGTCGTTCGCCGACGACAGGGCGCCGGCAGATGCCGCTGTTGCCCTGTCCAATGGCTCGGGGGGCTTCGTGGTGGGGGACACCGCCGCCGAGGCCCGGTCGAAGAGCCACAAGGTGCAGGGACGACGCACCACCATCGACTTGTCCCACCCGGTCGTGGTGCCCCCGGGTCACTGGATGCTGACTCTGCAGACCAGCTGGGTGGAACCGGCCTACGTGGAGCCGGACGCCTCGTGGTGCCTGCCCGGCGGCGAACCGGCGTCGCCGTGCGCCAACGGTGGGGCTTTCGGCGGAAAGCGGCACTCGCCGTTGCCCGAGGTGGCCCGGCGCCTCGCCACCGAGCAGCAACGGCCGGTCCGCGCCCTGTGGTCCCGAGAAGACGTGGTCCGCCTGGGCCCCAAGCGGCCCCCCGTGGCCGCCGGCGTGGCCTCCGACGGTTCGGGCATCCTGCGGGTGGCCGTCTCGGGCGACGGGCCCGAGGACTGGTGGGAGGAACTGGTACGGGCCGTCGCCAGCGTTGCTCCGGGCTTGTCGGTCGAGCCCTTCCCGGTCGTCGGTCCCCCGGTCTCGGGCGATCCACGGGGTGCGGGGTGGGCCGAAGCGGCCGTGTTGGCCGCGTGCGCCTCCATCGTCGCCATGCGCGGCCCGGGGCCCCACCGGGACGTGCCCGTCGAGGTCTCGGCGCCGGACGGGGGCCGGGCCGTGGTCACGTGTGGTTCCGACGATGCCATCGCCGTGTGGGTGGCGGCCGGCGAAGTGCTCGATGACGTCACCCTTCGCTCCTATTGCATCGGCGCCGTCCACCAGGCCCTCGGTTGGGTGCGCAGCGAGGGGATCGCCGTAGACGACGAGGGAGCGGTCCACGACCTGACCATCCGCTCATTCGGGATCCTTCCGGCGCGATCGGTGCCCCCGATCACCGTCACCATCGACCGAGACCGTGGCCGCGACGCAGTGAACGGGTCTGACGCCGTGTTCTCGGCGGCGGCGGCTGCATGCTGGCTGGCCGACGGCCTGGCCGCCGAGTGGCCCACCCGAAGGGCGGTCCCGGTCCGGTAGGGTCGGCAGCAACGCCGCTGTCGTGCACCGAGGCGTCATCGGCCCGGCTAAGAAAGGGCCATGAGCGCTCCGATCGGCCCCTATTCACCCATCGTCAGTGCTGGCCCCTGGCTGATCTGTTCGGGCCAGCTCGGACTCGCTCCCTCGCAGGGCGCCCCGCCGGCGCTGGTCGAAGGCGGAGTGATCGCCCAGCTCCGCCAGGCATTGGCCAATGCCGCCGCCCTGCTCGAGGGGGCGGGGACCGACCTCACCGCAGTGGTCAAGGCCACGGTGTTCCTCACCTCGATGGCCGATTACCCGGCGGTGAACCATGCCTATGCCGACTTCTTCGGCCAGCACCGCCCGGCCCGGTCGGTGGTTGCCGTGGCAGGGTTACCCATGGAGGCCCTCGTCGAAGTGGAGGTGTGGGCCTACCGAGCCAGCTCATGACCCGGGAACTTTCGGGCCTGCATCCTCGTCAGTGAGCGGTGGTCAGGGCATCCAGGTGGTCTGACCGAAGCGATACCCGACGGAGCGCACCGTCTGGATGAGATGGGCGTGCTCCTCGCCCAGTTTGGCCCGAAGTCGGCGCACGTGGACGTCCACGGTGCGGGCCCCGCCGTAGTACTCGTAGCCCCACACCCGGCTGAGCAGCGTCTCCCGGGTGAACACCTTGCCCGGGCGGCCGGCCAGGAAGCGCAACAGCTCGTACTCCATGTAGGTGAGGTCCAGGACCCGCCCGGCCACGGCGGCCTGGTAGGTCTCCAGGTTGAGTACCAAGGGGCCGTGTTCCAACAGGTCGGGGCGGAGGCCTCGTCCCGTGCGCCAGAAGAGGTGGGTCAGCCGTGCGGTCAGCTCGTCCTGGTTGATGGGGTCGAGGCAGAGGTCGTCGAACAGGTCCTCGCGGAGCTCGAGCGCCCCCAGCTGCGACGACCGGACCACCATCACCACCGGGGCGAGCGGCACCTCCCGTTTGCGGATCTGGCGGCACAGCAGAACGGCACCCGTCGGGTCGTCGATGGCGCTGATCACCGCCCCTGACCAGCCGTCCTCGGGCTCGTCGGACTCCGCCTGCTCGGGCCGGTTGATGGCCCGCCAGGGATAGCCCCCGCGATCGAGGACCGCGGCCACAGGGGTGGGAGGAGGGTCAGGAAAGCACAGCAGCGGTTCCAACGTTCCCTCCTCTCATTGGCCTGCGGTCGGTGTCGGGACCCAATTAGAACAGGGGTCGCTCTCGGTACCCAATTCCAATTAGAGCAGGGGCAGGTACCGGTCGAGTTCGAACTGGCTGACGTGGGCCTTGTAGCCGGCCCATTCTTCCCGCTTGTTTCGGATGAACCACTCGAAGACGTGTTCCCCCAATGTGGTTGCCAGCAGCTCGGAGGACTCCATTGCGCTCAGGGCCTCGGACAGGCTGGCCGGGAGGTGCACGATGTTGCCGGCGGCCAGCTCCTCGGTGGTCAGGTCGAAGAGGTTGGCGTTGGCCTCGTCGGGGAGCTTGTACTCCTCCTCGATGCCCCGGAGGCCGGCGGCCAGGATCACGGCGAAGGCCAAATAGGGGTTGCAGGCGCTGTCCGGCGCCCGGTACTCGATGCGGGTGGACTCGGTCTTTCCCGGCTTCACCACCGGAACCCTGACCAGGGCGGAACGGTTGTTGTGGGCCCAGGACACATGGATCGGGGCCTCATAGCCCGAGACCAGCCGCTTGTACGAGTTCACCCACTGGTTGGTGACCGCGGTGATCTCGCTGGCGTGGCGGAGCAGGCCGGCGATGAACTGATCGGCCAGCACGGAGAGCCCGTGGGGGCGGCTGAGGTCGACGAAGGCATTCGTGTCCCCCTCGAACAAGGAGAGATGGGTGTGCATCCCCGAGCCCTGCACCCCGGCCAGCGGCTTGGGCATGAAGCTGGCGTGGACACCCTGTTGACGGGCCATCTCCTTGACCACCAGTCGGACGGTCATCACCGTGTCGGCCATGGTCAGCGCGTCGGTATAGCGAAGATCGATCTCGTGTTGGCTGGGGGCGTCCTCGTGCTGGGCGTGCTCCACGGGGATGCCCATCTCCTCCAGGGTGATCACCGTACGTTGGCGGATATCGCTGGCCCGGTCGGCCACAGTCAACTCGAAGTACGAGCCTGAGTCCAGGGTGCGAGGGGTATGGGAGGGATCGGCATCGGCGAAGTAGAAGAACTCCATCTCCGGTGCGGCGTAGAAGGTGTAGCCCAGCTGGCGGGCGCGGTCGAGGGTGCGGCGGAGCACGTGGCGGGGGTCGCCCTGAAACGGTGAGCCATCCAGGTCGAAGATGTCGCAGAACACCCGGGCCACGGCCCCGGCGGGAGCGTCGACATGCGGTGCGCCCGAGCCCGACAGGGGACCGTGGCTATGCCAGGGGAGTAGCTGGAAGGTCTTGGCGTCGGGGCGGGCGAGGACGTCGCTCTCCTGGACGCGGCTGAACCCGTCGATGGCCGAGCCGTCGAACGTCATCCCCTCCTCGAGCGCGTTCTCGAGCTCGGCCGGAGTGATGCTGAAGGTCTTGGGGGTACCCAGCACGTCGGTGAACCAGAGCTGGACGAAACGGATGCCGCGCTCCTCCACCGTGCGCAGTACGTATTCCTCTTGACTCCTCATGGGCTACCTCGACGGCGACTCCCGACGGCTGCCCGTGGTGCCACGATGACGAGCGCGCCGGGACCGGGCCGGGTGCGGGGGTGTCTCAGTTCCCTGCCGCCGCTCCGCAGACGGTGTCGGTGATAAGCCTGCTCACCACGTAGGGGTCCATGTTGGCATTGGGGCGGCGGTCCTCGATGTAACCCTTCTTGTTCTTTGCCACCTGCCAGGGGATGCGGATCGATGCGCCACGATCGGACGTGCCGTAGTTGAACTTGGTGAAGTGGGCCGTCTCGTGCGCCCCGGTCAACCGGTTTTCGATCCCCACGCCGTAATTCTCCACGTGCTCCTCGACGTTCTTCCCCAGGGCCTCGCACCCGGCGATGATGGCGTCCCAGCCACCATCCTCCCGCATGGCCTTGGTCGAGAAGTTGGTGTGGGCGCCGGCCCCGTTCCAGTCGCCCATGATGGGCTTGGGCTCCAGCGTGGCGTAGACGCCGAAGTCCTCGGCGATGCGGAACAGGAGCCACCGGGCCACCCACAGCTGGTCGCCGATGAGCGGCGGCGGGAGGATGCCGATCTGGAACTCCCATTGGCCCATCATCACCTCGGCGTTGGTGCCCTCGATGCCCAGGCCCGCCTCGATGCAGGCCAGGGTGTGGAGCTCGACGATGTCACGGCCGGGCATCTTGTCCCCACCGACGCCGCAGTAGTACGGGCCCTGGGGGGCGGGGTACCCGGTCAGGGGCCAGCCCAGCGGGCGGCCGTCCTTCAAGAAGGTGTACTCCTGTTCGATCCCGAACACCGGCTCCTGGTCGGCGTACTTTTGGGCCACGGCGACGCACTCGGCCCGGGTGTTGGTCTCATGGGGAGTGAAGTCGGTGAGCAGCACCTCGCACATCACCAGCTTGTCACCGGGATTGCGCAGCGGATCGTCGCAGACGAAGACGGGCTGGAGCACGCAGTCGGAGTCGTTGCCGACCGCCTGGTTGGTGCTCGAACCGTCGAAGCCCCAGATGCCTGGCTCCTCGCCATCCTTGACGACCTTCGTCTTGCTACGGATCAGCGGCGACGGCCTGGTCCCGTCGATCCAGATGTACTCGGCTTGGTAAGGCACTCCTGCTCCTCTGCTGCTCGAT
>DASXMT010000113.1:0-6457 GCA_036495505.1 Acidimicrobiales bacterium
CTTGCTCTGCGCGTCTCCCCACCCGCGGTGCTCACGCCATACGTTTCGAGTTGACGAGTGTCGCTCATGCCAATCCCTCGGCGGCGAGCGAGGTTGCCATCGGTTGAGCTGCATCGGCGGGCACCGGCTGAGGCGACTCCCGGACCGCCACGTGGGGACGCAGAAGGCAGCAGACGAGCCCCGACGCAGTGGCCGTGGCCGCAACGAACCACCACATATGGTGGAAGTTGCTCAGAGCCCCGACGACGCTGTGGGGAGCTCCGAGTATCACGACCAGCAGGGCGACCCCGATCGCCCCCCCAACCTGGCGAGCGGTCTGGTTGACGGCACTACCGACCGCGAACCGCTCGTGATGCAAGCTCGAGACGGCGGCGGCGCTGAGGACCGGGAACGTGAGACCAATACCGAGGCCGATGACGAGCGTTCCCGGGAGCCATGCGGTGAGGTACTCGGGACGCAGGCCGGTCCGGACGGCGAACCAGCAAAGACCAGACGCGAAGATGGCGAACCCGACGAGCAGGACCCTGCGGAACCCGTAGGTCCTGGCCATCCGGCCGGCGGGACCGGCAACGACGGCAACGACCAGAGGACCGGGGGTTACGGCCAGGCCTGCCCGCAGGATGGAGTAGTGCCAGACGCTGGTGAGGAACAGGATGTTGCCCAGGAGCACGGCGAAGAAGCCGACGGCATAGAGAAAGGTGGCCGCGTTGGCCACGCTGAAGGAGCGGGCCCGGAAAAGCGTCAAGTCGAGCACGGGCTCCTGATGCCGGCTCGACCGGTAGAGGAACAGCGCGCCCAGGCAGACGGAGGCGACGAACGCGCCGATGATCCGTGCACTCGTCCACCCCCAGCTGGGTCCCTGTGAGATGGCCAGCACCAATGAGGCGAGTGCCGCGCTCAAGAGGACCACCCCGGGATAATCGGGAGTCGACGCGGAGCGACCCGGGATCGTCTCGGTGAGCACGCGGCGGCCCACCAGCCACGCCACCAAACCAATCGGAAGGTTGACGTAGAAGACCGCCCGCCATCCGAAGCCGGTGATCAGAAGGGAACCGAACGACGGACCGGTGGCGACGGCAAGCGCCCCGATCCCGCCCCACAGGGCCACAACCTGGGAACGCCGCTCGGCGGGGAAGGCGCTGAGCAGCAGACTGAGCGAAGCGGGCAGGAGGGCGGCGGCCCCAGCTCCTTGGACCAGGCGACCGAGGACCACGAGGTCGACCGAGGGTGCCAGACCGCACAGTGCCGAGCCCAGACAGAAGACGCCGAGGCCGAAAAAGAAGACCCGGCGGCTCCCGAGCCGATCGGCGGTCCTCCCCGCCACGACCAGCAGGGAGCCGAACACGATGCTGTAGCCGGTGATCACCCAGGCCAGTGAGGCTTGCGTGTCGTGGGAGAACGAGCGCTCCAGGGCCGGAAAGGCGATGTTCACGATCGAGAGATCGAGGGAGGCCATGAAGGCCCCCAACGCTGTGACCACGAAGATCACCGTGCGACGGCCAGATTGCGGCAGCGCCTTCTCGGCCCGGTCCACGCTTGTCAGTTCGGTCATGAAACTCACTCTAGGAGATTGCGTTCTATGATGCAACCCACTAGTCTGGGGTCATGGAACGGAAGAGCTTCGTCGACATGGACTGCTCGGTGGCCCAATGCCTCGAGGTTGTCGGTGAGTGGTGGAGCATGTTGATCGTGCGGGACGCCTTTCTCGGGGTCACGCGCTTCGAGGAGCTCCAGCGCCGACTGGGTATTTCCCGCAACATCCTCCAGCAGCGCTTGACCACCCTGGTCGAGGCCGGGGTGTTCGTGCGGGTGCCGTACTCCGAGCACCCGATGCGATACGACTACCGGCTCACCGACAAGGGTCGTGACCTGTGGCCGGTGATCACGGCCATGCGCCAGTGGGGCGATCACTACGCTGCGCCATCGGGGCCGCCGATCCAGGTGGCCCACAAAGCCTGCGGATCGACCGCCGACGCCGTGCTGGTCTGTGGCTCCTGCGGCGAGCCCCTCGGTCCGAGAGAGGTGCGGGCGTTGCCGGGTACCGGACGGGCCGAGTCCCAGGCGGTCCCCCACGCCCATCAGCACGACTAGCACAGGGACACCGGGCGGAGTGGCCTGCGCTGCTGCGGTATTGCAATCGTTCGGCGTGTGGTGAGGCGGAAAGTCCAAAATCGAAAGCCCATATCGATATCCGATAGTGGCTAGGATTTCGCCGTGAACGAGTTCCTTCGGGGCGCGGTGCGGCTGCACATCCTCCACCATGCCAGCCAGGGCGACGTGTACGGAGCCTGGATGGCTGAGGAGTTGGCCGGTCACGGCTACCGGATCAGCCCCGGCTCGCTGTATCCAACCCTGCACAAGATGGAGGCCGATGGCCTCCTCAGGTCGCACGCTCGGACCGTGGATGGACGGTCTCGCCGCTCCTATGTCGCCACGGCCAAGGGTCGGGCGGAGCTGAGGAAGACCAAGGTCCAGTTGCAGGTGTTGGCCGACGAGGTTCTCGGCCCGGAACCGTCGTGAGCGAGGCCGGCGAAGATCACGCGTCGGCTGCACCCCGGGTGGCGTTGACCACCGTCGCCCGGCAATGGACCCGAATCGGCTGTATTGGTTTCGGCGGTCCACCCACGCACATCGCCTTGCTCCGGCGTCTGTGTGTCGAAGAGCGCCGGTGGATCGACGCCGGTGAATTCGAGGACGGCATTGCCACCACCAACATGTTGCCGGGTCCGGCGTCGACGCAACTGGCCATCTTCTGCGGATGGCGGTTGCGAAGGACGGCCGGTGCCATCGTGGGTGGGATCTGCTTCATCGTTCCGGGGCTGGTGCTCATCCTCGCCCTGTCGGCGGTGTTCCTGGCCAGCCACCCGCCCTCCTGGGTTCTCGGGGCTGCCGCCGGGGCGGGCGCCGCCGTCCCGGCGGTGGCGATCAACGCGGCCTGGGGGCTCCTCCCGGCCAGTTGGACGCGCATCGGGCCGGAGACGGCCCAGCATGTCCGCTGGCTCGTCTATGCCCTCCTCGGTGGCAGCGCAGCCGCGGCGGCCGGTCCGTACCTCGTCTTCGTGCTGATCGCGTGCGGTGTGGCCGAGATCCTGATCCGAAGACGCAGTCGACCGGCCAGACCGAGGTCGGCGCCGGGTGTCGTCCCGGCAATTATCGGCCACGCGGTGGCAGCCGGCGGACTGGGCGCGCTGGCATGGGTGGCACTCAAGGTCGGCGCGCTGTCCTACGGCGGTGGGTTCGTGATCATCCCACTCATGCAGCACGACGCCGTGACCACGTACCACTGGATGACCGCGGCCCAGTTCTTGGACGCTGTCGCCCTCGG
This sequence comes from Acidimicrobiales bacterium, assembly GCA_036495505.1. GTDB lineage: Bacteria > Actinomycetota > Acidimicrobiia > Acidimicrobiales > RAAP-2 > DASXMT01. Next base: position 3,326 of record DASXMT010000113.1, read on the forward strand.
CCAGATCACCCCGGGTCCGGTGGTCCAGACCGTCGCCGTCGTGGGCTATGCCGCCGGTGGCGTGTGGGGCGGATTGCTGGCCGCGCTGGTGGCCTTCGCGCCATCGTTCCTGTTCGTGCTGGTCGGCGCCCCTCACTTCGATCGGATCCGGACCAACCCCTCGATTGCCGGGTTCCTCACCGGAGCGGGGCCCGCGGTCATCGGCGCCATAGCGGGATCGGCGATCCCCTTGGGGCTCTCGTTCGTGCACCTGTGGCAAATCCCCGTCCTCGGCGGAGCTCTGCTCTGGCTCTTCCTGGCCCGGCGGGGCGTCGTGAGCGCCTTGTTGCTCGGTGGAGCGCTCGGCATCCTGTTGGCCCTGGTGGGCGTCTCGGTCTGAGCACAATCCCGAACCCGGGGCCGAGGACCGCTCAGCGTTCGAGAGCGATGATGCTGCGCTCGCTGACGGCGCCATCGGCCAGGACGAGCTCGCCGAAGGTGCAGGCCGGTTGGGAACGCCGGGTCGTGGCCGACCCCGGGTTGAACAGCAACTGGCCGTCGATGCCGACCTGGTCGCAGGGAACGTGGCTGTGGCCGAACACGACGATGTCAGCCTCGGGGAACCGTCGCCGCAGCCGCGTGGGTCGCCCGGCCCGTTGGCCGCTGTCGTGGACCATGGCCAGGGTGACCCCGGCCAGGTGGAGCACCCGCGTCTCGGGGAGATGACCGACCAGTGCCAGATCGTTGTTGCCGAGCACGGCGTAGGTCGGGGCCACTTGGTTGAGCCGCTCGAGCAGGCCGGCTTCGAGGACATCCCCGGCGTGGAGAACCACGTCGCACCGACTGATCCGATCCCAGGCTTGCTCGGGAAGATCGCGCCGGGGAAGGTCGCGGTCGCGCAGATGGGTGTCGGCGAGGACGACGGCGCGTACCGAGTCGCTCATGGGGCGCCGAGCGAGCCCTTTCCCGCTGTCGCCGTGAAGCTCGCCATGGGAGGTGCCTCGAGGTAGACGTCCCAAAAGCCGGGGTCGTACGCGTCCCGTCCCTCCGGGGATACTTCGGGCATCACCCAGTCGAACGAGGTGAACCCGGCTGCGGTGAACTCGCTCCGGTAGACGTCGGTGGGTAGGTAGTAGTTGTCGATCTCGAAGCTGGTGCCGTCGGGATTGAAGAACCGGTAGGTGATGGTGCTGCCTTCGGCGCGCTCAGTGGCGCTGCGTTTCACGAAGCCATAGGGCCGGTACTGGTCGCCCACAGTTGATGGGTTTTCGGGATAGTCGTTACAGCCGACGACGAGGCCTCCGGGTCGAACCAGCCGAGCCACGCTCTGGACCAACGAACGGAGCTCGGCCCGGCTGGTGGCGTAGTTGAACAGGAAGGCGCAGTAGGCGATGTCGAATTGCTCATCCAGGTCGGCCGAGGCCACGTCGGCCAGGACATACTCGATCCCGAGTGGCTCTGCCTCCTCCGCTCTACGGCCGAGCGAGATCATCTCGGCCGAGATGTCCACCCCGACCACTCGCATGGCCCCTCGTCGTTTGAGCTTGCGGGCGTAGATGCCCTCGCCGCAGGCCAGGTCGACAACGGAACGCCCAGTCAGGTCGGGGAGCAGGCCGAAACTCGTGTGCTCCTCCACGTGTATCCGGAAGGGAAGCGACTTCGACTCTTGGTACTCGAGGCTGATCTTGTCGTACTCCTCGGCTACGTGGTGGAAATCGGTCACGTGGTCGCCACCGGAGCCAATGCCGTGGGGTTGCATTGGCCACGCGACGCGAGCCGGTTCTGCCACACGGCCATCACGGGCATGCCCACGAGCTCGATAGCGATGGCGCCCAGGAACACGGGATGGGGACGGCCGGTCCTGCGCCACGAGATCAATCGGGCCAGACCTCCGGCGAACACGACGCCCATGATCAACCGGAGCTTGGTGGTTTCCTCCTCGACCCGGGGCAGCGTCGACCAGACGATCGGAGCGACGGAGAACCAAAAGGCATTGATGAATCGGTATTCGCTGTCGAGGGTTGCCATCACCTCACTCGAGTCACCGGGGAGCGTCTTCGGGCCGACGGCCATGCCGATCAGTCCGGAGGCAAAGGGGATCCCGGCGAGGGCCCCCATCGTCACCTGAAACGCTCGGCGTCCACCCTGACGGTCTCCACCGAGTCGGTGTGCTGGGCCACTCACCCTCCTATCGTTGCACAGCGGGATCGGACGGTCGGTCCACGTCGGAGTGTTGCTGGCACGGGCGGCGGTGCTCGGGCATGCTTCGGGGGTGCCGCAGCCCAGAGGGCGTCGTGTCCTGCTCCCACCACCGTCAATCGCATGAACATCTTCTTCGCACTGCTGGCCGCCTTGGCCAACGCGGTGAGCACCATCACCCAGCATGTCGCCAGTACCACCGACACCAAGGGCATCACCGGTTGGCGCTTTGTTCGCTACCTGGCCAAGAACCCTCTCTGGCTTTTCGGTTGGGTGGCCTTGCTCGGCGCGTTTGTCTTCCAGGCGATCGCCCTTCACAACGGACTGCTTTCGTTGGTCCAGACCCTCCTGATGACCGAGTTGGTGTTCGCCCTGGTCCTCCGGCGGCTGTGGATCCGACAGGCCATCAGCGCTGCAGCTTGGGCCTCTGCCGGGTTGACCTGCGTCGCCGTCTCGGTGTTCATCGCCGTGGCCGAGCCCAGGGGAGGGTTTGCCACGCCCACGTCTGGCGCGTGGGCATCCTCGATTGTGGGCTGCGGCGTCGGTGCCGCCCTGTTGGCCTTGCTCGGAACGCGAGGGTCCCCGGCTCGCCGTGCCGCCTTCCTAGCCACGGCGGCCGCGGTGGTGTGGGCGCTCGACGCCACGTTCATCAAAGCCATGACCGATACCCTGACCCAAGACGGCATAGGGGGAATATTCCTCCACTGGCCGGTCTATGCGGTGGCCGTGTCCGGCATCGTTGGAACGCTCCTCGTCCAGGTGACGTTGCATGTCGGTCCGCTCCGGGTGTCCCAACCCTTACTCGTCATCGTCGACCCGCTGGTCAGCATCGTCTTGAGCGTGCACCTCTTCGACGAGCACTTCACCCAAGACGTTGGGGACTTGGCCATTGCGTCGATCGCCTTCGTGGCCCTGTGCGTCGGCGTCGTCATGATGACGATGACCGTGCCCGAG
>DASXMT010000114.1:0-5604 GCA_036495505.1 Acidimicrobiales bacterium
CTACGTCTTCTCCGCCGACACCGCTCGTGCCCTCGAAGTGGCCAAGCGGCTCAGGGCCGGGCATGTCGGCATCAACACGGCCCAGCGCAACATGGAAGCACCGTTCGGCGGTTTCAAGATGAGCGGCGTGGGTCGGGACGGCGGGGACTACGGCCTTGAGGCGTACTCGGAGCTGCAGTCCATCGTCTGGGCCGGCTGAGGCCAGCTGGCCGTTCCGCCGAGGAGCGAGCGGGAGGAGCCAAAGGAGCGGGAGGGGCCAGAGGAACCGGGTGAGCCGGAGACACCGGACGAACAGCCTCGTCCCACAGACCCCTTCGGGGATCGCTAGAGTCCCGCCCATGACGGAACATGACGACCTCCAGTCCGGGGCGGACGCCATCCAGTGGTTTCATTCGATCGACCTCGGCCACGGCGTGGTCACCAAGGGTCTGACCGAACTCGCCCTCAGGTCCGAGCAACTTCCCGAGTTCAAGGGTCGTTCGGTGCTCGATATCGGGGCATGGGACGGGTACTACTCCTTCCACGCCGAGCGCGCCGGGGCCACCCGGGTGGTCGCCCTCGACCACTACGCCTGGGGCTGTGACTTCGTGGCCCGGGGGGCCTACTGGAACGAGTGCATCGAAAAAGGCGTCCTGCCCGACCACAACCGCGATCTGACCGACTTCTGGCATGACGACCTTCCCGGTCGTCGCGGGTTCGAGTTCGCACATAAGTCCATCGGCAGCAAGGTCGAGCCGGTGGTGGACGACTTCATGAAGATCGATCTCGAGGGGCTGGGGACCTTCGACGTCGTGCTGTACCTCGGCGTGCTCTACCACATCAAAGAGCCGCTGACCGCTATGGAGCGACTACGGGCGGTGACCGGTGAAGTCGCCGTCATAGAGACCGAGGCGGTCCACCTCCATGGGTTCGACAATGAGAGCGCCATGCAGTTCCACGCCGACAGCAGCGTCGGTGTCGACTTCGGCAACTGGTATGTGCCCACCATCGGGGCGATCAAGGCCCTGTGCCGCGCCGCCGGGTTCTCAAAGGTCGAAGTGTTCGTCGGTCCACCCGAGCCCCCGGCCCCCGATCCTGCTTCGGCCCCTCGACCCCTCACCTTGGTCGAACGCGTCGGTCGCCGCCTGGCGCCCCCAGATCCTCCCGTCTCGGCTCCGCCCTCGTCGGCACCCACCCAGAACTATCGGGCCGTCGTTCACGCCTACGTCTGAACGTCGTACAGGGTCGTCCCGCCCCGCCCCGCCCCATTGCTGGAAACGGCGGTCCACCAGGGATCGAGGACGTCAAGGTCACTCTCAGGTTCACGGGGCAGAAATCCCTGACGAGTAGGGTGATGCTTCATGGTCAGCCGTCCTGTGCCACGTTCGTTGACCCGTGCCCAACAGGCGCGGCGTCAACGAGTCGTCGATGCCGCCATGGCGCTGGGGCTCGAGGGCGGCTACGAAGCAGTGCAGATGCGCGACGTGGCTGCCCGGGCCGACGTGGCCATGGGCACCGTCTACCGGTACTTCACCAGCAAGGACCACCTGCTGGCTGCCTCCCTGGTCAGCTGGGTTGAACAGCTCGATGCCCGCCTGTCACAGCTCCCAGCCCAGGGTGACACGGCGGCCGTGCGGGTGGTGGACGTTCTCGACCGGGCCCTCCGGGCCATGGGCCGCCAGCCCCAGCTGGTCAGCGCGGTGTTCGCCTCGCTTTCCTCGCCCGACCCTGCGGCTGTCGAGTGCCAGCAGCAGATCACCGTGCTCATGGAGGGGATCATCACCCGGGCCATCGGCGAGCACCACCCCGAGAACCTCGGCGACCGGGCGCGGATCCTTGGTCACGTCTGGTACTCGGTGCTCGGAGGTTGGGTCAACGGCCGGAGCGACATGACCCGTGTCCACAACGAATTGGTGGTGGCCGTCGGTCTGTTGCTCCCGGCCGATCTCTTCGCCGAGGCCGTATCACCCCGGGAGGCCGTGTCCCCTCGGGAGGCCGTATCACGGCGAGAGGCAGTGTCCCCTCGGGAGGCCGTAGCACCTCGAACAGAGTCATGATCTCCGGCGAACAGAGGCACGATCACCGCGAACGGGTACAGATCACGGCGAACACATTCCTGATCACAACGAGGACCGGAAGCCGTCCGACGCCCGCGCTAGCGTCGTGAAATGCCTTCGGCCATAGAGGTCACAGGACTGACCAAACAGTTCAAGGATGTCGTCGCCGTCGATGACCTCAGTTTTGAGGTCGCGGCCGGACGGGTGACAGGGTTCCTCGGGCCCAACGGCGCCGGCAAGACGACGACGCTGCGCATGTTGCTGGGACTCGTGTCGGCCACGGCAGGCACGGCGACATTCGGCGGTCAGGCCTACCGCGACCTCGACCAGCCGATTCGCCACGTCGGCTCGGTGCTCGAGGCCACCAGCTTCCATCCGGGCCGCCGGGCTCGTAATCACCTCAAAGTGGTGGCCCTGGCCACCGGCATTCCCTACTCGCGGGTGGACGAGACCTTGGCACTGGTCGGCTTGTCCGAGGTGGCCGGCAAGCGGGTCGGTGGCTTCTCGATGGGGATGCGCCAACGGCTGGAGCTGGCCACCGCCGTCCTCGGGGACCCCGACGTCCTCATCCTCGATGAGCCCTCAAATGGGCTCGACCCGCAGGGCATCCAGTGGCTGCGGACCTTCATCCGGCATCAAGCCTCGACGGGACGAGCGGTGCTGATCTCCTCACACCTTCTGGCCGAGATGGAGGAGACGGTCGACGACGTCATCATCGTCTCGCACGGCAAGCTGGTACTCCAGACCACCCTTGCCGACTTGCGGCAGCGGGCCGGAACGGGGGGCGGCATGCGGGTGCAGACCCCCGAGGCGCAGCGCCTGGTCGACATCCTCACCGCCCAACAGGTCGCCGTCCGGTGGACGGACCACGATGTTGTCATGATCGACGGGGCCAGCCCGGAGTGGCTCGGACCGGTGCTCGCCCAAAACCAGATCATCGTGTACGACCTCAGGCGAGAGGGTGGAGGCCTCGAGGAGGTCTTCTTGAGTCTGACGTCTGGGTTCGAAGCCCAGCCCCAGGGGGTGCCGGCGTGATCCGCCTGGTCCGGTCGGAATGGCTGAAGCTCCGCACCACGTCGGTGCCCTGGATACTCCTGGGGCTGTCTTGCCTGTTCACAGGACTGGGCATCCTGCTCTCCTTCCTGAGCAGCAGCAGCCCAGGGGGACGGGCGGCCCACGGTGGAGCCGCCTGGTTCACGCCCCACACCGTGGCCCAACTCCGAAACCTGGCCGGCGCCGGCCTGGGCTTTGGGGACCTCTTCATCATGCTGTTGGGCGTCCTGTGCATCACCACCGAATTCCGGCACAAGACGGTGACATCCACGTTCCTGGTCACCCCCAGGAGGGGACGCATGGTCGGGGCCAAGCTGATCATCGCGGCCATCCTTGGGGTCGTCCTGGCCGTCATCCTGCTCATCATCACCGTCGTGGCCGGATCGATCGTGCTGTCGGCCCGTCACGGTTCGCCATCTGCCTTGATCCATCAGCTGCCCGCGGTGGTCCCTGGGATGATCGGCGTGTTCGTCCTGTACGCCATCCTCGGCGTGGGCGTGGGCTCTTGGTTGACCAACCAGGTGGCCGCTCTTATTGCCACCCTCGGATGGTTCCTGATCGGTGAGACGCTGATCGGCGCCCTCCTCAACGCCGCGCACGGCGGGCTCTCCCGATGGCTGCCGGGTGCCTCGGCTCAAGCACTGGCCAACCACACCGGGCGCAACCTCACAACGACGCTGCTGCCGTGGTGGGGCGGGGGCTTGATGATGCTGGCCTACGGTCTCGTCTTCGCCAGCATCGGGTCGATCGTCATGACCCGGCGAGACATCACCTGATCATCTGATCGCAAGCGAGCCCCGCTCGTCAGGCCGAAGCGCCCGCCGGTTCCCGGGTCATCCGGGCAGGACGGCAATCGTCAGGGCACGATCGTCAGGGCACGACCGTCAGGGCACGACCGTCAGGGCACGATCGGTAGTTCCCCCCTCCTAGGCTGCGGCGATGGCCGCCGATGGCTTCCCCGACAACCGCCTACCCGCTCATGGCGCCGTCGCCGACGAGGTGCTGGGCCGTATGGAGGAGCTCCGGGCCGACGACCGTGACTGGCGTGGTGGTCGCGTCTTCAGCCTGGTCTACTCAGCCGGTGACGAGGTCCACGCCCTGCTGGAGCGGGCGGCAGCCGCCTACTCGGCCGAGAACGCCTTGAACACGATGGTGTTCCCCAGCCTGGGCTGGATGCAGCATGACATCGTGACCATCACCGCCGGTCTGTTGGGCGCCGATCGGGTCACCACCGATGACGCCGACATCCGCGGCTACCTCACGTCCGGCGGCACCGAGTCGTTGTTGATGGCCACCAAGACGGCCCGGGACTGGGGGCGGAGCGAGCGGGCGACGGGTGGAACCAACGGGATTGGCGGCCACTCCAAGTCGGCGACCGCCCAGCCCAACATGGTGCTGGCAACCAGCGCCCACGCCGCCTTCGAGAAGGCCTCGCACTACTTCGACGTCGAGTCGCGTCGGATCCCCGTCGGACCCGACTACCGCGCCGATGTCGACGCCATGGCCGATGCCATCGACGACGACACGGTGCTCATCGTGGGCTCGGCGCCCTCGTACCCCCAAGGCGTCGTCGACCCGATTCCCGATCTCGCCGCGCTGGCCACAGATCGAGGCATCCTCTGCCACGTCGACGCATGCCTCGGCGGCTTCATCCTCCCCTTCCTGGGCTCGCTCGGCTACCTAGAAAAGCAGTGGGACTTCACCGTGCCCGGGGTCACCTCGATCTCGGCCGACCTCCACAAATACGGGTACGGCTCCAAGGGGGTCTCGGTCGTGCTGTACCGCACGCCGGAGCTGGCCCGCCTGCAGCCTTTCCTCACCACCAACTGGCTGGGCGGCCTCTATGGCTCCCCCTCCATGGCCGGAACCCGCCCCGCCGGTCCCATCGCCGCCGGGTGGGCCGTCCTCCATTTCCTCGGGGAGGACGGGTACCTCCGGCTCACGGAAGACACCTATCGGGCCGCTCGAGCCCTGCGCTCGGCCATCGAGGGCCTTCCCGGCCTGGCCGTGCGTGGGGACCCCGACGCAACGGTGTTGGCCTTCGGCGGCGACCTCACCGGTGCCGGCAGCGCCCGCATCCCTTCTGGCAGCAACGACCGCGGCAACGACGCCCTTTCCGGCAGCGGCGGCATCGATGCCGCCTCCACCGACACGTCAGTCCCCATCGACACATTCGCGCTGGGCGATGCGTTGGCCGACCGGGGTGGGTGGTTCTTCGACCGGCAATCACCGCCCGACAGCCTGCACGGCACCGTGCATGCCGGGCATGCCGCGGTCATGGACGAGTTGATCGCCGACCTCACCGCCGTCGCCAGCGAACTGGCAGCCAGTGGTGCGCGAGCCACCGACCGGGCGACGACCTACGGCACGGTCGACTGATGGCCCCTCAGTTGGCGAAGGGCCTACCCATAAAGGCCGTTTAGTAAGGCCGTTTAGTAAGGCCGTCCAGTAATGCCGGCCGACCACGATCCGACCGAGCAGGCAGCTCGCTAGAGTCAGCTACCGCTCAGAGCAG
>DASXMT010000115.1:0-6822 GCA_036495505.1 Acidimicrobiales bacterium
CAACCAATGTGGTCCGAGAGACTCCCACATGAATCCCTTGGGATGACGACGCGACGAGCAGTCATGAATCAGGCAAGGAGGGGCAAGCAGTACACGCCGCAGAACCTCTTTCGCCTGGGGACGCCGAGGGACTCGTGTACATCGGCCCATATATGACCCCGAGGCCGTCGTGCATGACCCTACGGGCTGGGTTCAGTGGCCTGCCGGAAACGGCTGTTGGCTGACAAGGCGAAAGCGCCGACGTTTGCATGACGCCCTTCAGGGCTCGAGTGAGCCACCGATCAGTAACGGGTGTGTTACGGTAACTAAACAGTTACGAATGCCGGAGGAGCGCATCAAGTGCGGTACTACGAAGCGACATCGCCCATTGTGGCCAGCCCCAGTGTCGTGTGGGCCGTGCTGATCGACGGGGCGGGTTGGCCATCCTGGGATTCCGGCGTTCGGGCTGTTGAGGGTCGAATCGCCATGGGTGAGACCATCAAGATCCAAAGCGAGGTGGCACCGGGCCGCACCTTTCCGGTGAGGGTGACGAAGTTTGAACCACCGGCGTGTCTACGCGTCAGCGGCGGGATGCCCGTGGGCCTGTTCCGGGGTGTCCGGACCTACGAATTGTCTGAGCAAGGAAATGGCTCGACCGAGTTCCGCATGCGCGAGGAGTATTCGGGTCCTCTTGTCGGCCTGATCTGGCGATCGATGCCGGATCTGGGACCGTCATTCGAACGTTTTGCCCGGGGACTCAAGCAGCGGGCCGAGTCGGGGGTTACGTGATGGTTGCGGCATCCGCCCCCGGTGATCCGTTTGACGCTTTGGGCGATCCCAATCGTCGCGAGATCCTGCGTCTCCTCAGTGACGGAGACAAGCCGGTTCAGGGGATTGCCGACGCAATGTCCATCAGTCGACCCGCAGTGTCGCGCCACCTCCGCGTGTTGAAGGAAGCGGGAATGGTGGCAGAGGAGGCTCGCGGAACCCGTCGCATCTATCACCTGCGAGAAGAGGGAGTGCGGTCGATTCAGACGTACCTGGAGCGTATTTGGGGTGACGCTGCCGGGCGCTTTCGGCTGTTCGCCGAGAACACTCAGGAGGCGTCGGAGCGATGAACCCGCCGCTCAAGCTGTCCTTCGACGTCGCCTGCTCTCCCGAGCACGCGTTCACCGTCTGGACCTCGAGGATCGGCACCTGGTGGCCGTTGGATCACACGGTGACCGGGCATGGCGACCTCGACGTCGTGATGCAGAACGGCGTCGGTGGACGGATCTACGAACGCACAGCCGAGGGCGTTGAGCACGAATGGGGTGAAGTGACGAGCTGGGACCCCCCAACACAGCTGACCTACCTCTGGCACCTGGGGCGGGACAGCGCCGACTCCACCGAAGTAGAGATTCGCTTCCTGGCTCAAGGCGCCGGAGCCACCCGGGTTGAGATCGAACACCGCGGCTGGGAGCGTCTCGGGACGACGGGACCTGAGTGGCGCGATCGGAACCGTGCCGGTTGGGAGTCACTTATTCCCCACTATCTGGCCGCCACGGCGAACGGAGAAGGCTGATGGCCGCTGGCACCGAAGGGGATCCGTGGATGCTCGAGACTCCACCGGGCACCTCGGAGTACTCGATGTACAAAGACGAGAAGGCCGACCCACCGGCCCTGATCTGCCAGGTCGGGTCGACCAGGCTCACGTACCGTCTTCAGGCCATCGACGACCTCTACGCATGGCTGGTAGCCGACGGTGACTGGGTTCCGCTCGGCGCCGCCGACGAGAAGAAACCCGCCGCCGCCGGCACCGTCGAAGCATGGGCCCGCTCAGCGGACAATCCCGTCGGGGGTTGGTACGGACTTCGCAAGGGTTACCGCGGGCGCTTCGGGGCGTATCTGCCCCCGCTGTTGGAGGCACTCGGACTTGCCGAGGTTACGCACGACCCCCGCAACAACCGGATGCGGGCGATATGACCGATGCGACCTCACTCGCCGCGCTCATCGAGTTCTGAACCACAGCCCCAGCAACGACCATGAACGGACGGAGATGACCATGCCAGTCACCAAGGTGATCCAGTACAAGACGAAGGCAGAGAGTGCTGACGAGAACGAACGACTGATCCGAGGCGTCTTTGCCGAGTTGGAGGAGGAGAGCCCCGACGGCTTGCACTACGCGGCCTTCCGCCTCGATGACGGAGTCACCTTTTTGCACGTGGCCACGTTCGACGATGACAGGAATCCGTTGACCGCCTCGGCCGCGTTCGGCGACTTTCAAGCCGACATCAAGAGCAGGTGCACCGAGGGGCCAACGCCGGCCGACGCCTCGGCAATCGGGAACTACCGGCTACTGCCCGATTGATCGAAAGCCGGTGCGGCGCAGTAGGCGGTGGACCGTCAGCGAATCGTTGGGTGAGCTGGCCTTTCAGAGAACGTTGCGGAGCTAGTACCGACCGGAGTACTGGCGAGCGTTCAATCGCTTCCGCGGTCCCACCAAGTAGAAGACAGCGACGATTGCTCCGATGATTCCGAAGATGAACCACCCAGCAATCATTCCAACAATCCAAAGTGCCTTCCATTTCGACGCTAAAGAGGCAGCAGGACGCCTGGCCACATCGATAATTGCCCAGATAACCACCGCAAGCGACGCAAAATTAATGAACACCAACAGTCCGTGGCCCATGTTTCCTCTTTCCGGCGAAATACGGCCCGTCCGAACGTCCGAGACCTATTTCGCGCACACAGCCAGCTTTGCCGCCGAACCTCTGAGCAGTATCAGAAGTGGGTAAATTTATCCTTAGAAATCGCTCGGCTGAGGTCACCGCGTCTGAAGCGTCGACGAGACGATTGACGACCTGGAAACGGTCCCTCGAACCGGGGCCGCAAACAGACCGCTGCTTCCTCCCTGGAGCGCTCGGAGTACCACGGGGTTGGGATCATCCCAGCTCAGCGCCAACTCAGGGCTCGCGTCATTTACGACATATTTATGCCAAACATGGGTCGAAGGCTGTTAACATGATGGAAACAATTCATTGGGAGAAACGATGTTTCAGCGAATTCTCTTTGCCATCGACGACACCGAGGCCAGCGAGCTCGGGCTCAGCTACGCCACCGGCCTGGCCCAGGAACACGGTGCCTCGATCCACGTCGTTCACATCAACCAGTTCATCGTGGGGGGTAGGGGACACACCTACCTCAGCCCGCGTGAAGCCTCCGCACTCGTCGACCGGGCCGTCGGGCAGCTCCGATCCTCGGGAATCGAGGCCACCGGCACCAGCCGCCCGGCGACCGCCTTCAATCTGGAGACGGGGATCGTTGATATCGCCAACTCATGGCAAGCCGATGTGATCGTGGTCGGTTCCCGCCGGCATCGTTTCAACCGGCTCTTCGGTCATGGCGTGCGCGAGCGGGTCACCCGCCTGTCCGGCCTTCCGGTCCTGACCGCGCCGTCACCGCTGAAGGTGATCTCACACCATCGGATCCGTCGCCCCAACGGCGACGTCCACGCCGGTCAGTTCCCCTCGTCGATCGCCTCCTGACCGTCCGACACGCCGACGGTTCCTATCGCGCGCTCGGATAGACGGTGATGGAAAGGAACTGGATCGGGAGCTTTATGAGCATGGTGGGCCCGTGGGGGATGTCACCCTCGAACTGAAGTGTGTCACGGGGTTCCATTCGGTAGTGCTGTTTGCCGCAGCTGTACTCAATCAACCCTTTGAGCATGTACAGCATCTCGACTCCGGGATGTTGGAACAACGGGAACACCTCGGTGCGTTCGGTCAGGGAGACCAAAAGGGGTTCGATCCGCTTGTGGGGGCCGCGCAAGCTGCCCAGTAGCTCGTAGGTATGCCCGGATCGGGTTCCCTGGCGCACGATCTCTGGACCGCTCCCGGCTTTGACGAACACCGCGTCCCGTTCCTCGGCCAAGCCTCGGAACAGGGAGGTCACCGGCATATCGAGCGCCACGGCTAGACGCTCGAGGGTGGTCAGGCTCGGGGAGGTCTGGGCGTTCTCGATCTTGGACAACATGCCCTTGGAGATCTCCGATCGCTCGGCCAGCTGGCCCACGGTGAGCCCGATGTCCTGTCGACGGCTTCGGACGTGGTTGGCGATCACCCGTGTGAGCTGGCCACCTTCCGCCGCCCCGTTGGCCAGCTCGGTGGGTGCACCAGGGTCGACCTTGGCCCTCTTTCTGACCGGTTGATGGGCCTTCGCCGCCGGCACTGACGTTCGGGCGGCCGCTGACTTGCCCGGCGGCGGATCAGCCCGGGTCCTCGAGCCGCCGGCCGTCCGCACCGTTGCCGTTTTCGAGGTCCGGGGGCTCATGTGCTGCCAATATATGTCCCGACCGCCGCCGATCACGGATAGGTGGGCCCTCAGCGCATCTGACCAGCGCCGATGTAAGGGTGCGCACTGACCAAGAGCTCATGGCGTGCGAAGCGCCCGAGGCGGAAGTCCCGGTGATCGACAGAGGGGACCTTGCTCTCGCCGTAGCACACCAGGTCGGCCATCAGGTTGCCAACCGCCGGAGAGATCTTGTAGCCGTGCCCGCTGAACCCTGCACACAGCCACAGGCCGTCGACTCCCGAAGCGGACATCACCGGGTTGTAGTCGGGAGTGACGTCGTAGCAGCCGGCGTAGGAAGAGGTCAGCACGGGCTCGGGCAGGCCGGGGAACCTGTGGGTGAACTTGGGGATCGCCTTGGCCAGGTGACCCTCATCGGCTCGGTTGTCGTAGTCGTCCGGATCGGTCCACTCCGGGTCGGAATGGTCACTGTCGCCCACCAGTAGTGAGGCGTTGCTGTCGGGTCGGATGTATTGGAGGGAAATCAGGTCCGAGAAGACGGGTACCTCACCCACCGCAGCCCCGGGGTCGACCATCAGTATTTGGGCCCGCTGCGAACGGATGGGCAGGTCGATCCCAACCCCTCGGGCCAGCGTCGTCGACCACGCCCCCGCAGCCACCACCACCTGGCCTGCCGATACCCGCTCCCCGTCGGCCAGCACGACGCCGTCGACCCGGTCGCCCGATGCCGTCAGTGCACCCACCGGAGTCCCCTGCCGAATGCGGGCGCCCCCTCGGCGGGCGGCCCCGGCAAAGGCCTGGGCGGTCTGGTGGCCGTCGCCGTATCCGCCTCGAGGCTCAAAGGCGAATCCGGCGAACTGGTCGAGATCCGCGGCCGGCCACAACTGTCGGGCATCGCCGGCAGTCACCAGCTCGACCGAAATGCCGATGGCCTGATGCATGGCCACGTTGTTCTCCAGTGCGTCGAGGTTCTCGGAGCCCACGCCCACCAGGTAACCGGTACGACGGAAGCCGGAGCCATCACCCAGGATCTCGGGGGCGTTCTCCAGGACCTCGAGCCCGCTCCAGGCCATGGCCGCAAGTGAGGCCACTCCGTAGTGACAGCGGACGACCCCGCTCGACTTGCCGGTCCCCCCTGTCCCCACTGCGCCGCGCTCGAGCACCAGCACGTCGCTCAACCCTCGCTGGGTGAGCGCCCAGGCCGTTGCCAACCCGGTGACACCCGCTCCGACGACCACTACCTCGGCAGTATCGAGCACCCGACTACGTGGGCCAGCCCGGGATCCAGGTCGTCCCGGCCAGCGGCACCTTGGCCATGGCCGCGGCTTCGACGGTCAAGGCGACGAGATCCTCCGGCTCGAGATGGTGGACGTCCGACTTCCCACACGCTCGGGCCAGAGCCGCCACCTCCATGGTCAGAGCCCTGAGGTAGTTGGCCACCGACAAGGCGCCCTGCTCCACGCTCAACCGGCGCTCCAGGTCCGGATCCTGGGTGGTGATACCGACCGGGCAGCGCCCGGTGTGACAATGAGCACAGTGTCCCGATGCGGTACCGAGGGCCCGGTAGTCGGCCTCGACGTCAACCTGGATCCCTTCCGGATCCGGGTATCCGGGTCGGTTGCAGCCCAGAGCCAGAAGGGCGGCGACGCCGATGGACACGGCATCGGCGCCGAGGGCCAGGGCCTTGGCCACGTCGGCACCGGAACGAATGCCGCCGGATACGACGAGCTGGACCTCGTGGGCCATGCCGATATCGGCCAGAGCCTCGGCGGCCTGCCGGACGGCGGGGAGGGTGGGGATGCCGGCGTGCTCGATGAAGACGTCCTGGGTGGCCGCAGTACCGCCCTGCATCCCGTCGACCACCACTACGTCGGCGCCCGCCGCCACCGCCAATTTCACGTCGTGGTCGACCCGGGTGGCTCCCAGCTTCACGTAGATGGGCACCGCCCAGTTGGTCCCTTCGCGGAGTTCTTCGATCTTGATCCGAAGGTCATCGGGACCGACCCAGTCGGGATGGCGACTGGCCGATCGCTGATCGATCCCGGCGGGCAAGGTGCGCATCGAGGCCACCCGTTGGTTGACCTTCTGCCCGAGCAGCATCCCGCCGCCTCCCGGCTTTGCCCCCTGTCCGATCACGATCTCCACCGCATCGGCCAACCGGAGGTCGGCCGGATTGAAGCCGTAGCGGGAGGGCAGGACCTGGTACACCAGCTTGGAGGATGCCTTGCGTTCCTCGGGGGTCATGCCCCCGTCGCCGGTTGTTGTCGACGTGCCCAGCTCGGTGGCCGCTCGACCCAGGGCCTCCTTGGCCGATGCCGACAGGGCGCCGAAGCTCATCCCTGCGATGGTGATGGGGATATCGAGCTCGAGGGGTGCCGCCCCGTGGCGCCCGCCCAGGCTGGTCTTCGTCTCACAGCGCTCCCGGTACCCCTCCAGCGGATAGCGGGAGACCGATGCGGTGAGGAACACGAGATCGTCGAAGGTCGCAACCTTGCGCCGTGCCCCCAGACCTCGGATCGGGTAGTGGCCGGTGTCGGCCATGTCATGGAT
>DASXMT010000116.1:0-1962 GCA_036495505.1 Acidimicrobiales bacterium
CACGCCCACCATTCGCCAGGACCTCCTACGGGCCACGGCCAACCAGACCCGGGTGGCCAACGAGGTGAAGCGGTTTGCTCGGAACTCCACCATCTCCGTCGATCCCCGCTACGGCACGTGGTCGGTGGCCCGTATCGTGCCGCCACCAGGCCCTCGGCCCACCGACCTGCTGGCCGCGGCGCTCAATAGTGGTACCCATTCGAGCTCGAAGAGCTCCGCCAGCACCACGGGCTGATCGCCCGCTGTGACCGTGTCCTCATGACCGACCGGACCAGAGACCGATGACAGACCGGACGAGGGACCCTTCGTTCTGCGAGGGCAGGTCGAGCGGCCCTCGCACCGGACCCTGCCGCATCGATGTGGTGGGCCTCGGGCCGGCCGGTCCCGAGCTGGTCACCCGGTCGGCGCAAGAGCTGATGGCCGGGGCCGAGCGGCTCTTCGTGCGCACCGCCCGGCACCCCTCGGCAGTTCTGGCACTCGGGGCGCGTTCCTTCGACCATCACTACGAGCAGGAGGACACCTTCGACGGCGTCTACCGGGCGATCGTCACCGACCTGGTGGACGCGGCACGATCGGGGCCGGTGGTCTACGCCGTTCCCGGCTCGCCGCTGGTGGCGGAGCGCACGGTGACGCTGCTCCGAGCAGAGGGTGCTGTGGTGGCCGGCGACGTCGCTCTCGTGGTGCACCCCGCCCTCTCCTTCCTCGACCTGGCATACGCCCGCATGGGCGTCGACCCACTGGACGAGGGGGTCCGGCTGGTGGACGGTGAGTCGTTCGCCACGGACGCGGCGGGCATGCGCGGCCCGCTGTTGGTGGCCCAGTGCTGGTCGAAGGCGGTCCTGTCCGGGGTGAAGCTGGCCACCGACCCGCCTCCGGGCACGACGGTGACCGTGCTCCACCACCTCGGGTTGCCCGATGAAGCGGTGTGGGACCTCCCCTGGGAGGAGCTCGACAGATCGTTCGAGCCCGACCACCTCACGTCGCTTTGGATCCGCGAGCTCGCTGCTCCGGTTGCCGGTGAGCTGGCGCGGCTCGACGAGTTGGTCCATACCCTCCGGGAACGGTGCCCATGGGACCGGGAGCAGACCCACGGCTCCCTCTCGCGCCACTTGCTCGAAGAGTCCTACGAGGTCCTCGAGGCAATCGACGGTCTGGTCGCCGTCGATGCCGACGCGACGGCGCCGCCCGTGCAGGTCGAGCACGCCGTGGCTCATCTGGAAGAGGAGCTGGGTGATCTCCTCTTCCAGGTGTACTTCCACGCCACGCTTGCTGCCGAGGATGGGCGGTTCTCGTTGGCCGACGTGGCCCGGGGGGTCCACGACAAGCTGGTCTCTCGTCATCCCCATGTGTTCGGCGACACCGTGGCGGATTCGCCCGACCAGGTGGCAAGCAATTGGGAGGCATTGAAGAAAGTGGAGAAGGGTCGGGCCAGCGTGACCGAGGGCATACCCAAGGCCATGCCCGCTCTGGCCCTGGCGGCAAAGCTGCAGCGGAAGGCGCTGACCGTCGGTATCGACCTTCCGGTCGTGCCGGCCGAGGCGGAAGTCATCGTGACCGGGCTCGACCGGCTGCTGCACGAGGCGCCGACGGAAAAGGCGGCGACGGGAGAGCAGGGGACAAGCGGCACGGATGAGCGAGCAGAGCCGGAGCAGGCGGAGCCGTCCGACGAGGGAGCGCTGTCCGCCATCGAGTCCCAGGTGGGTGATCTCCTGTTCTCGGTGGTGAACCTGGCCCGGCAGTTGGGGGTTGACCCAGAGACGGCGCTCCGGGCCCGGGCAGTGGCCTTCCGCCAACAGGTGGCCGGGCACGAGAAGGGTGGCGAGGTGCCGGGCTAGCCGATCTTTCACCGGGTGGTCGTCTGACCCGGCATCTCGGCCGCGCCGGCCGCGCCTTTCCGCGTCTTTATCCAGTCCAGCGGCGCCATCCGGGCCGGCGGCGGCCCACGCCTTGCCGCCTCACTCC
>DASXMT010000117.1:0-4466 GCA_036495505.1 Acidimicrobiales bacterium
CATGACGTGCTCGGTCCGTCGGCGGAGTGGACCCAGACGAACGAGCGCATCGTAGCGGGACCAAGCGGCGGACGCCCGCTGGCGGCGAGGTCTTTGACCGCTCCGGTTCCGCCTCGCTGGCACCGGCCGTCACGAACCCAGGTTTTGACCGGCCCGGTGTATCGTCGCCCAATTACGCCAAGGACCCCTACGGTTTCGGTGTGCCCCTCGGCGCCCACAGGCGGCTGACCACACAGACGCTTGATCGATGAAGCCCTGGTCGACTGCATCAGCCCCTTTGGTGGGGGCTCCTTCTTCGCGCTACCCGGCGTGCGCAACGCAGACGATTGGTTGGGCCGTGGGCTCCTACCGGCCTGACCGGGACCACCGGGCCGCCGCCTAGGAGAACTCGGCGATGATCCCGGCGTAGCCGTCGAGTCCTCGCTCCATCTCCCCCACGCTCCCGGCGGGGAAGCCGAGCACGATCTCGTTCACGCCCAGCGACCGGTAGTGCTCCAGCTTCCCGGGGTCGGGGACGACCCCCATGATCACCACCTCCAAGGCAGAGGGTTCGCGTCCGGCATCCGCCCATACCTGGCGGAGGGCGGGTAGCGACTTGCTCAACCCGGCCCCACCATGGGGCATCCAGCCGTCGGCGTACTCGGCGATGTGGGCGAACGTCTTCGGACCGGCGGCCCCACCGACCAGCACGGGCAACCGGGCCTGTACTGGCTTGGGCCACGACCAACTCGGACCGAAGGCGATGTACTCCCCGGAGAACGAGGCTTCGTCCTCGGTCCACAGCGCCTGCATGGCCAGCACGCTCTCGCGCACGACGGCACGCCGCCGGGCCGGCGCGACCCCGAAGTGAGCCAGCTCCTCCAAGTTCCAGCCATAGCCCATGCCGAGCACGACGCGGCCGCCGGACAGGTAGTCGAGGGTGGCGATCTCCTTGGCCAAGGTGATGGGGTGATGCTCGGCCACCAGGGCGATCGACGTGCCGAGCCGGATGCCCTCGGTCGCCGATGCGATGGCGGCCAACGTGACCCACGGGTCGAGCGTCCGTCGGTACTCGTCGTTCAGCGAGTCGCCGGTCAGCGGGTGGGGGGTCTCCCGCTCCACGGGGATGTGGGTGTGCTCGGGAACGTAAAAGCAGTGGAACCCTCGGGCTTCTGCCGCCACCGCGGCGGTGACGGGGTTCACCGCATGGTCGGTGGCGAACAGGGCAGTGGAGAACCGCATGCCGTGACCCTACCCAACGGCACAGTGGCCAGCTGGGAGTACCCCGGGTGGTCCTCTACTATGAGGCGCAGCGAGCAGACCGGGGGGGCACGATGATCGTCGAGTTACCAGATTCGTGGGATGAGGTCGTCGACGTCATCGTCGTCGGTTCCGGCGGCGCCGCGTTGACGGCGGCGACCCTGGCCGCCGACGGAGGGGCCCGGACCCTCGTGGTCGAGAAATCCGACATGATCGGGGGGACGACGGCCGTCTCGGGCGGCGTGCTGTGGATTCCCCAGAACGCGCACATGGCCGAGGCCGGCCTGGAGGACGATCGCCAGGACGCGCTGGCGTATGTTCGCCACCTGGCCATGGGAGTGGAGCCCGATGCCGACCTCTTGGAGGTCTTCGTCGACACCGCTCCAGAGGCGCTCGACTACCTGGAGTCGAACACGCCGGTGACCATGACGTCGCTCTCCGTGTTTCCCGACTACTACTTCCCATACGACGTACCGGGGAAGAAGGCGGGGGGTCGGTCGGTCGAACCCGTCCCCTACGCGTTCGGCGCCGAGCTACCGGAGTGGCGCGACCGCCTGGTGTCCCGGGGGACGCTCATGTCGTTGGGGTCCTACACCACCCTGGCCGAGGACCTCTTCGGCCAGGCCGACCCGGACTTCGAGGCCGAGCTGGCCCGGCGGGAGGCGGAGGACATCCGGCCCAAGGGCGCGGCCCTGATCGGCATGTTGTGGAAAGGGCTGCTGGCACGGGACGTCGGCATCCGTCTGTCCACCCCTGCACGCGAGCTGATCTCCTCCGACGGCGCCATCGTCGGGGTGCGGGCCGAGCACGACGGAAACGACGTGGTCCTCGGAGCCCGCCGCGGAGTGGTTCTGGCCTGCGGTGGCTTCGAGTGGAACCGGGACATGGTCCGAGACCTCATCGGCTACGACGTCCAACCGCTGTCGCCCCCCAACAACGTTGGTGACGGCCTGGTCATGGCCACAGAAGCCGGCGCCGCCCTGGCCAACTTGAACTCCTATTGGGGGACACCGGCCATGTTCGACCCGGCCATCGTCGACCAGGGTGGGCCCGTCCCCCAGTTCGAGGGCGGTCGAGGCATGCCCGGATCGATCATCGTCAACGGGCACGGCCATCGCTTCGCCAACGAAGCGGTCCCCTACAACGACTTCCCCAAGGCTTTCGGGTTCTTCGACGCCTCGCGGGCCGAGTTCCCCAACCAGGCGCCGGCCTGGATGATCTTCGACCACGAGGCCAAGGAGTCCACCCAGATCCTGTCCATCACCCCCGGCCAGCCCGTGCCCGACTGGGTCCACCGGGGCGGCACCATCGCCGAGCTGGCCCAGCGCATCGGCGTCGATCCGGCCACCCTCGAGGCCACCGTGTCCCGCTACAACACCAACGCCGGGAACGGCACCGACCCGGATTTCGATCGCCACCTGTTCGGGTTGATGGCGGCCCCGCCCCTCCGACCCCTCGGTGCTCCTCCCTTCTACGCGCTGGCCGTCTTCCCGGGGACCTTGGGTACCAACGGCGGCCCGCGGGTCACCGCCGATGGTCAGGTCATCGCCCGTACGGGGTCACCCATACCCGGGCTCTACGCCGTGGGCAACACTGCGGCCAACGTCTTCGGTTGGGCCTACCCGTCGGGTGGGGCCACCATCGCCCATGGCGTCACCTTCGGGTACCGGGCCGGCCGTCACGTTGCCGCCCAGGGGTCACGTCCGGCGTTGGCCCTGGCGAGCCGATGACCACCCGGGCCTTGGTGCTCGGCGGCGGCGGGGTGGCCGGGATCGCATGGGAAACGGGGATCCTGGCCGGGCTGGCCGACCGCGGGATGGATGTCACCGGAGCAGACCTGGTCGTCGGCACGTCTGCCGGTTCGACGGTCGCCGCCCAGGTCACCAGCGGTGTCCCCCTCGCCGACTTGTTCGACCGCCTGGTGGTACCGGCCCGAACCTCGGGAGAGCTGACCGCACCGTCCGCCGTGGCCAGCCTGGAGCAGTTGTGGATGGACATGGTGGCCAACACCTCCGGGCCCCTCGAGCTTCGGAGAGCCATCGGCGCCATGGCCCTCGCCACCGACACCGTGCCCGAAGAGGCGCGGCTGCAGGTCATCGCCGGACGGCTCCCCCGCCATACCTGGCCGGACCGGCCGGTGCGCATCGTGGCCGTCGACGCCCTCACCGGCGACGAGCGGATCTTCCATGAGGGTGGGGGCGTCCCCCTGATCGACGCGGTGGCGGCAAGCAGCTCGGTGCCTGGCATCTGGCCGCCCGTCACCATCGACGGGCGGCGCTATATCGACGGGGGCATCCGCTCGGTGCTCAACGCCGACCTGGCCGTGGGCCACGACGTGGTGCTGATCCTCGCTCCCATCGACGAGCCCCTGCCCGTCGGTCCGGACGTTGCCGCGGGCATGGAGGCACTCGAAGCCCGGGCTCGAATCCAGTTCGTCCGACCCGACGATGCATCGACCGCGGCCTTCGGCCCCGACCTCCTCGATCTCGCTTCCAGAGAGCCCGCGGCCCGCGCTGGGCGGAGCCAGGGCCAAGGCCTGGCCGAGTCGGTGCGGTCCTTTTGGACCTGACCGCCGCTCGGCCGCCCGCGGTCAGGTCAGCCGTCGACGTCGGAGATGGCTAACACGGTGCGGGCGATGGTGCTGTCGGCCATGTCCTGGAAGGCGCGTTCCACATCGTCTATGGAGTAGACGT
Organism: Acidimicrobiales bacterium; assembly: GCA_036495505.1. Classification (GTDB taxonomy): domain Bacteria; phylum Actinomycetota; class Acidimicrobiia; order Acidimicrobiales; family RAAP-2; genus DASXMT01. Next base: position 3,933 of record DASXMT010000117.1, read on the forward strand.
TGGTCACCATCTCGTCGAGCAACATCTGCCCGGCCCGGTAGAGCTTGATGTAGGTGGGAATGTCGTGGTGGGGCTGGGCCGAGCCATAGCGACAGCCCATGATGTTCTTGTCCAACCAGAGATCGCGTGACAGGAACGAGACCTCGGCATCCATGGGCGTGGTCCCGACCAGCACGCAGCTCCCGCCGCCGGCCAACGCCTCGACGGCCACCCGGCTCAAGTCCGATCGACCGACGCACTCGAATGACGAGTCCACCCCGTCGGGGCAGACCTGGCGGATGGCATCGCCGCTGTCCTTGCCGTCCATGCCGATGAAGTGGGTGGCCCCGAACTGCCGGGCCAGTGCCTCTTTGCCCGGGTTCACGTCCACGGCCACGATGGTGGTGGCCCCGGCGATCCGGCTCCCCTGGATGGCGCTGAGGCCGATGCCGCCCACGCCCAGCACCACCGCGCTCGAGCCCCGCTCGACCTTGGCCCGGTTCAAGGCGGCCCCGGCGCCGGTGAGGACGGCGCAACCCAGCAAGGAGGCCACCC
>DASXMT010000118.1:0-2619 GCA_036495505.1 Acidimicrobiales bacterium
CGGGAGACCTGGGCCGTGGCCGGAAACAGGATGCCAGCTCTCGAGCGCCGTTCGCCCTCGGCCTCGGCGACTTGGACCAGCACGCGGTCAGCGAGAACGGTGATGGGGACCTGTGGGTCGCCCGGTGAGCCGTTCCTGCTGGTCGTCGGCGCTTCAGGGGAAGAGGATGCCACCCGCCCACGGTATCGCACGTCGCCCGCAGGCCATACAACGAGAGGAGCGGTTCACCAAGGGAGGGGCGCTTCGACCACGGGAAGGTCAGGCGGGTCGGACCGATACCCCGGCCGCGGCCAGGTGCGCCTTGGCCTGGCCGATGGTGAACTCCCGGCGATGGAAGATCGATGCGGCCAGCACGGCGTCGGCGGCACCTTCAACGGCCCCGGCAATCAGGTCATCGAGCTCGCCGACGCCACCGGAGGCGATGACAGGCACCGGGCAACGCTGGGACACGGCGCGGGTCAGTTCCAGGTCGAAGCCGTCGCGGGTGCCGTCCCGGTCCATCGAGGTGAGCAGGATCTCGCCCGCCCCTGACGCGGCGCACTCCTCGGCCCAGCTGACCGCATCGAGGGTGGTCTGGGTCCGACCTCCGTGGGTGAACACGCCCCAGGCGGGCTCGCTGTTGGCAGGCCGTGCACGCGCTCGGGCGTCGATGGCCACCACCACGCATTGAGCCCCGAACTCGGCAGCCAGTTCGGCCACCAGCTCCGGTCGATCCACCGCTGCCGTATTGAGCCCGACCTTGTCGGCCCCGGCTCGCAGCAGCCGGCGGGCATCTTCGACCGAGCGGACGCCACCTCCCACGGTGAAGGGGATGAAGACCTGCTCTGCGGTTCGGGATACGACGTCGACCATCGTCTCCCGACCGTCCGAGGAAGCGGTGATGTCCAAGAAGACGAGCTCGTCCGCGCCCTCGGCGTCGTAACGGGCGGCCAGCTCCACGGGGTCACCGGCATCGACCAGGTCGACGAACTGCACCCCCTTCACCACCCGCCCCTCGCTTACGTCGAGGCAGGGAATCACCCGGACAGTGCGCACGCGGCGACCGCCTCCTCCACCGTCATCCGCCCGTCGACCAAAGCCTTGCCGGTGATGGCACCGGCCAGGAGTCGAACCTCCTCGGCGACGGCCACCGACAGCTGGGCCAGGGCGGCCAGGTCAGCTGGCGAACCCACCCCTCCCGACGCGATCACCGGCAGCCTGGTCGCCCCCAGCACGCTGACCAGCCCATCGAGGTCAGGGCCAGCCAGCGTGCCGTCGCGCTCGATGGCGGTCACGATGACCGCAGCCAGCGGCACGTCCTCCAGCTCGTCCAAAACGTCGACCACCGTTCGACCGCTCCCCTCCTCCCACCCTCGGACAGCGACGTCCGCTCGACCGTCGGGTCGCAGCCTGTAGTCGAGGCCCACGGCCACCCGACCCGGGAACCGGGATGCCGAGCGGCGCACCATATCGGGCTGGTCCAAGATGGCGGTGCCCAGGATCACCCGGCTCACGCCGCCGTTGAGCAACTCGGTCACGTCTGCCTCGCTGCGGACGCCCCCGCCGGTCTCCACCGGGACGTCCACCGCACCGGCGATGGCCAGGACGGTCGCTCGATTGGTGGGGAGGCCTGAACGGGCGGCGTCGAGGTCGACCACGTGCAGCCAAGGCGCCCCTCCGTCGGCAAACGTCTTGGCCAGGGTGACGGGGTCTCCGTAGTCGGTCTGGCGGCCGAAGTCCCCCTGGGTGAGCCTGACGGCACCGCCGTCTCGGATATCGATGGCCGGATAGAGGTCCATCACGCAGTGAGGGAGGAGCGGCCGATGCTGTCCGGACAGGCGGCGACGAAGTTGGCCAGGATGGCCAGCCCCACTTCCCCGGATTTCTCGGGGTGGAACTGTGTGCCCCACAGCGACCCCTGCTCGGCGGAGGCGGTGACCGGTCCTCCGTAGTCGCACGTGGAGGTGGTGGCCTCCGTCAGCTCGGGGGCAAAGGAGTGGACGAAGTAGACCCACGACCCGTCGTCGAGCCCGCGCAGGAGGCCCGATTCCGGTCCGGGCCGGCGGTCGAGCTGGTTCCACTGCATCTGGGGGTGCTTGACCCCTTCGGGGAGAGCCCGGACCATGCCGGGGAGAGCGCCCAGCCCTCGGTGACCGGGATCCTCGTCCGAGCCCTCGTAGAGCAGCTGGAACCCGACGCAGATGCCGAGGAACGGCACCCCTCCTGCGATGGCCTTCCGGGCCACTGCATCCAGCCCCGTGGCCCGAAGGGCGGACGCACAGGGGCCGAAAGCGCCCACCCCGGGCAGCACCATGCCGTCAGCCATCGCAGCCTCGTCGGGATCGGCCACCAATTTGGCGTCCGCCCCCAGGTGCTGGAGCGCCTTCTCGGCCGAGCGGAGGTTGCCGATGCCGTAGTCGAGGACGGCGATCACAGGGTCCCCTTCGTTGAGGGGACGCCCGATCCCTCCTGCCGGACGGCGTCCCGGAGCGCCCGCGCCACGCCCTTGAACGATGCCTCCACGATGTGGTGGGTGTTCTTGCCGGTCTTCAGGCGGACGTGGAGGGTCATGGCCGCCGAGGTGACAAACGCACGCCAGAATTCCTCGGCCAACTGCGGGTCGAAGGGTGGATTGCCGAG
>DASXMT010000119.1:0-15047 GCA_036495505.1 Acidimicrobiales bacterium
CGTAGAGCTCACCCATAGCCTACCGATCGTTTGGTGGAGGCAAGAGAGGTCGCTGAATCCGGTCGCGACCGACCAGAAATGGGCCGGTTCCCGTCGGATATCGGCCATCACGTCTGGCGCCACGACCGTGCCTGACACGAGCGGACCCGGGTTCGCAGCCGGCCTTAATACCCGCTGTTCGGTGAACGGCCGAATACTTCTCTGATCATGGGCATGAACGTCTCGAGGGGAAGGCTCTGGTAACCAGGGTCGAAGGAGCGCTGGTCCCACTGGGCACAAAAGTGCACGGTCGCATCGAAGTGCGGCGAGCCCCGATACTGATCGCGAGCATTGCGGTCTCGGCCCATCTTGTGGAAGTAGTGGTATCCCTGGAACAGCCCGTGATGCCGCACGATGAAGGCTGCCTCTTCGTCCAGGTACGGCTGAAGGACTGCCGCCGCGAACTCGCTGTGGTTGGCGGGCGCCAGACCCTCCCCGATGTCGTGGAGGACCCCGGCCACGACGAGATCGGCTCGGGCCCCGTCGCTATAGGCCCGACTGGCGGTTTGAAGGGAGTGCTCGTAGCGGTCGACCTGATATCCGAGCTGATCGCCCTTCAGCCCCTCCAACAGCCCGAGCACATTGTCCAACAACTGGCTCTGCAAGATGACGCCGGCCTGCCCCATGATCAGCGCGATCTCTTCATCGGTGGCTTCGTCCATCGATGTGAAGCCCACGGTACGCAACGTCCCGGTCATGTGACCACCCCCAGCTCGTTCTCGTCGCCTCGGCGACGGATGTTCGGCGCGGGCCCCATGGAAGGACGCTCGGGCCGAATGCTGGATCACACTCGACCGGTCACCTCTCGAAGAGCACCTCTGGCGAGACTATCGACCGCCGTCGCCCTCCACAAGAGGTGGCCGATCACGTGGGGCGAGGGGCAATGGTGATGTGCATGGCTCGCTCCCCCTCGATCTCGTCACCGAGGGTCCGAAGAGCAATATCAAGCTCGTCGAGGTGCATCGTGTGGGTGTGCAGGCCGGACAGGTCCTGCTGGTTGGAAGACAGGTACCGGATCGCCTCCACTTTCCCCCACTCGCTGACGCTATAGGCACCTCGCATGGTGAGCGCCTTGGCCAGGAGATGGTCGATGAGGACGGATGATTGCACCGTCGACGCTTTTTTGGCTGCCAGCACCACCGTGCCCTCGGGCCTGGCGATCTCGCAGGCGTCGAGCACTGGCTGCATGGCGGTGGGCGTCGTGTCGATGACCCGGTCCGCCATTCGACCGTCCGTCGCCGCGTGTACCGCTCCGACCACCGACTCGGTCTCGCTGTCGACCGTGTGGGTGGCGCCAAGGGACCGAGCCAGGTCGAGCTTCCAGTGACTCCGCTGTCGCCCGACGACCACGATGCGGTGGGCGCCGGCGTCGCGAGCGGCAATGACACAGGACAAGCCTCGCTGACCTGGGCCAAAGATCACGACCGTGTCGCCCGGCTCGGTGCCGGCAATGCGAACGCCCCAGTCGAATCCCGAGCCGAGGGGGTTGAAGAAGACGGCGTCCTCGGTGCTGAGGTGGTCCGGCAGGGGATACACACGGCTGTTGGCCCGAAGGATCATGTACTCGGCGAACCCACCGGAGAGTCCTGGTTCATTGGTGACGCTGGTCAGTCCATAGATGAGGCGGTGCTCGCAGAACAACCACCTTCCTGCCGTGCAGGGAGGACACACTCCGCACGCCACCGTCGACTCCACCGCGACCCGGGCGCCCTCGGTGAGGCCCCATCGCTTCGACGCCGTTTCTCCGCACGAGGCGATGTGCCCGATCGTCTCGTGCCCGGCAACGACCGGAAATGGGACCATGGCTGCGAGCAGACCCCGGTACTGGTCCCAGTCCGTTCCGCACATGCCGGTTGCCTCGACGGCAAGCAATGCTTCGTCGTCGCCAAGCTCGCCGGGAACGGGAAGTCGCCGCAGCTCGATGTGACGAGCTCCGACCTGAACAGCAGCAAGGGCATCCATGCAGCACCTCATCGAAGTATCCTGCGCCTCAGGACGAGGACCCCGGCGTAGGCGGGGAAGAGAACAGACAACCCTATCTTCGTTCCTCCTTGGCGCAGCGGTGTCGAAGTGCCGTGCCACGACGCCAGTGATGGGTTGGGCCCAGAGACACGACGAAGACGGGGTTCCCACCGTGACCGAACCAATTCTCATTGGCGTACTGAACGACGGCGAGCGTCCGAGCGATCTCGACGCCGGCAGCGCGGCAAGCAGCACGTACAGTCAGTTGGCCACCGACATGGCTCTGCCCATTGACGCGGCAATCGCCGCGGGTCGCATCGATCGGGACGTCGAGTTCGTCCATGAGTACCAAGAGGGGCTACCCAACGGGACTGCCCATGCCGTCGGGCAGGCATTCACTGCGCTGGTCGACGCCGGCGTCCTCCTGATCGTGGGCCCGGCCATCGGGGACAACGCCATCGTGGCCACGCCGTTCGCCGATGCCCACCGGACGCCCGCCATCAACTGGTCGGCATCCGAGCGGGCCCGGAGCGACTTCATGTTCCACCTCCAGGTCGGCTCGCACGAAGACGAATCGATCCTGATGGCCCGGTACCTGGCGGCCAACGGCCATGAGCGCGTCGGGGTCATCTACGACAAGACTCCCATCGGTCGTCGCCACCTGACCTTCTTCGAGGGCGAATGTGAGCTCCTGGGCCTGGGGGTCGCGGTTCGCGTCTCGATTCCCCCGCTGGCCCCCGATGCCACCGCGCAGGTCGACACCCTGATCAACGAGCACGTCGACGGCATTGTGTACCTCGGTCTGGGCTGGGCCGGCCGCCAGGTGGCTCGGGCCAGAACGGCTCGCGCCTTCGCTGCTCGCGCCATCATGAACGCGGCCGGCATGCGGGGGGTGGACCCCGCCTACGCACAGGACATCGACGGCTGGGTGTACCCCGACATGCACTCCGACGGAAATGCCACCCTGGCCGGCGTCCGACGACGGGTAGGAGAGGACCCGCCACGGGGAGCGGCGCTGGCCTTCGGATACGACATGGGCCAACTGGTGGCCGAGGCCATCGCTCGAGCGCCCGAGCTCAACCGTTTCGGCATCCGAGCAGGACTGGAGGAGACCAAGCTCATACCGGCAGCAGAGGGACACGAGGGGACGACCCTGGGATTCGGACGATGGGATCGCGGCGCGCTGAAGGGGAGCTACCTGGTGCTGAGGCAGTGGATTGACGGCCGCTCCGTCGAGCTCGGTTGATGGAGGCAGCCGCTATGCCATGTGCTTTCCGCCGTTGACGCGCAGCACTTGTCCGGTCATGAACGAGGCTTGAGGAGAAGAGACGAAGGCAACGGCCGCGGCGATTTCCTCGGGTTGGCCCCAGCGCCCCAATGGCACGGAGTCCATGACCGTGGCCGCCGAGACCAGTGGGTCCGACTCCTCCGAATCCTGGTCGGGTGCGGGCCAGGTGAGGATCGGACCTGGTGAAATGACATTCACCCTCACGGCCGGAGCGGCCTCCAAGGCGAGCACCCGGCTGAATGCCTCGATACCCCCCTTGCTGGCCGCGTAGGCGGAAAAGCCATCGAGCGGAACAGCAGCGGACGTCGACGCGACGCTGACGATGCTGCCCCGGCCCGCGTCGAGCATGCGACTCAACCCGGCACGACAGCAATAGAAGACGCCGGTGAGGTTGGTGAGGATCACTTCGTCCCAGAGCTCATCGGTCATCTTGGTCACGCGCTCTGAGGGATAGATGCCGACGATGTTGGCCAGGACGTCCGCGGTTCCGAACATCTCATCGACCGCCCCGAACAGATGATCCACGCTGTGCCGGGACCGTTGATCGAACGGTATGGTACGAACGTCGGCGTCCTTGTCCCTGCAGGCATCGGCCGTCGCCGCCAACCACTCCTCGTTGATGTCAGCCATAACCAAATTCACGCTCTGCTGAGCGAATAATTCGGCTGTCGCTCTGCCGATACCGTGCCCTGCTCCGGTCACTATGACGGTGTTCGGTGACATGTTCCCTCGCCTCTCCACTTTGCGTTCCAGGTCCGATCGATCAGCGGTGACCGGCCTGTATCGTAGGCTCGCCATGCGGTGGTGCAGGCGAGGGATACCAACATCCGCCGGAACCCATCGACTGGCGGCTGACGCGATCGGAGAGGCTGTAGACATGCGATTCGGAATCGGGTCCCCCATCGTTACCCTCTCCAACCCCGATTCGTGGGAGCGGAAAGCCGGTCCGAAAGACTTGGCCGATATAGCCACCGCAGCCGATCGCCTCGGATTCTGGCACATGACTTGCTCCGAGCACATCGCCGTCCCCGACGGACCGTACGCAGGCTCTCCGTTCTGGGATCCGGTGGCGACGTTCGGCTACCTCGCCGCGGTCACCGAGCGAATTCGGTTCGTCACCTACGTCTTGATCCTCGGGCTCCACCATCCCCTCGCCATCGCCAAGCAATACGGAACGGTCGACATGATCTCGGGCGGCAGGCTCGTCTTGGGACTGGGCGTGGGCAACGTCGAAGAGGAGTTCGACGCATTGGGGGCATCGTTCGCAGACAGGGGCGCTCTGGCCGACGATGCGCTGCTGGCCCTGAAGGCCACCTTGTCGCGCCGCAGCGTGAGCTATCACGGTCCTTATTACCACTATGACCAGCTCATCGTGGACCCCCACGCGGTCCAGCCCTCGGTGCCCCTCTGGATCGGCGGCCACTCCCGACGTTCCTTCGTGCGGGCGGTCGAGCTCGGCGACGCGTGGATTCCTCCCCCCGCCGCGCACCGAGGGCCCACCCCGACGGAGCTCGCCGCCATGGTGGCGACGACCGATCTGCCCGAGCGGTTCGACATCGGGGTCAGCTCCGATGCACCCATGGATCCGATGACACAATCCGATCATTGCCTCGACGCGGTCGAGCGGTGGCGGCAGGCGGGGGCGACCGTGATGACCGTGGCCTTCGTGCACGAATCGGCTGCGCACTACGTCGAGCAGCTCGAAGCCTTCGCCGCACTGATCGGGCTCGAGGCCGCTCTGGCCCCGGATACGCCAGGAGGACTTCGATGAGCCAGAAGATCGCCTTCGTCACCGGGGCAAGCCGCGGCATCGGGCGGGCGTGCTCGATCTCGTTGGCTCAGGCCGGATTCGACGTGGTCATCACGGCCAGGACGGTGGCCCCCGGCGAATCGAGAGAGCACTCCGTCACCGTCCACCAGTCCGACACGCAGCCATTGCCCGGTTCGCTCCAAGAGACGGCGGCGATCATCGACCAGACCGGCCAACAGAGCCTGATCGTTCCGATGGACCTCTTGGATCGGGCCTCGGTCGGTGCGGGAATGGCACTCGCCCTCGAGCGATGGGGACCCGTTGATCTGCTTCTGCACAATGGTCGCTACGTGGGACCGGGCATGATGGACGTGATCCTCGACACGCCCATCGACGCCTACGACAAGTTCCTCGAGGCGCATGTGATCGCGCAGCTGACCCTCACCAAAATGGCCCTCCCCGGGATGCTCCAACGAGGAAGCGGCACCATCATCACCATGGGTTCGGGAGCCGGCTACACCGACCCTCCCGCTCCGGCCGGGCAAGGAGGCTGGGGACTCGGCTACGGGATCGCCAAGGCGGCCAGCCATCGCCTGGTCGGCCACCTCAAGGTAGAACTCGCCTGGCGGGGAATACGAGCGTTCAACGTCGACCCTGGCTACGTCCGGACCGAACGCAACCAATCGGTGTCGGACGGTCTCGACCACTCGACCGGAGCACCGCCGGAAGCCATTGGTGCCGTCATCGCCTGGCTGGCGACGTCCCTCGACGCCGATCCGCTCCACGGCACCACGGTGATGGCCCAGGACCTTTGCCGGGAATCGGGGCTGTATCCCATGTAGGGCGACATCCCATGTAGGGCGACGGTGGCGGCGGCGCGGCCCGGCGGCGCCCCTATTCGATTCCTCGGGCCAAGAGCTCGCGTGCCTCCTGGCCGCCATCCAGCAGGCGGTTCACCCGGCTGGTGATGCGCCACCCGTCGGACTGGCGTACGAACTCCCATCGGGTGGCGGTCACCCGCCACGGGCGAAAGCCGTCGCCGTCGCGCACGTAGAGGTGGAAATAGCAGGTGGCAACGGCGGTGTCCTCTTCGATCGAAAGCAACGGCATGGCGCCTACGTGGGCGGCCCCGCCATGTATCAAGGCCTGATGGGCCGGACCCTCGATCATGCCGGCAATGGCTTGGCGTCCGGACCACGAACCGACCTGGGCGTCGTACAGCCCTTCCTCGGTCCACAATCGGGACGCAACCTCGCTCGAGCCGCTGTCCACGGCTGGGCCATAGGTCATGATCAGCTGGTACAGGGCCAGCTGATCTTCACACTGCCGAAGCCGTGTCTCGAGGGCCTGCACCATCGCGACGGTGACGGGCTCGCCTCGGGTAGTTGTCATCGGATGCCCTCCATATCGACGCTGTACGCGCGTGGGAACGGACTCTGAGCGATAGGCGGCAGTTTAGGACTGGGACCGTCGTGGTCGGCACGGTCAGAGCCGGCTCGCCTGCGCTGCATCCCGGTTGCGGACCAACCAAACGGTAGTTAGCCTCGGTGGGCACCGGGCCGACGACCGGAACACTGGGTCATGGCCAGCCAGAGGAGGCTGAATCGACGATGCAATACCGAAACTTCGGGAGCACCGGCATCAAAGTGTCCAATCTCTGTCTCGGCGCCATGATGTTCGGCACGTTCGGCAATCCCGACCACGAGGACTCGATCGGCATCATCCACGCCGCACTGGATGCGGGGATCAACTTCGTCGATACAGCGGACATGTACTCGGCGGGAGAATCGGAGGAAATCGTCGGGAAGGCCCTCCAGGGACGCAGGGACGACGTCATCCTGGCCACCAAGGTCTTCATGCCCATGAGCAGGGACCGCAACCATCGCGGCAACTCGCGCCGATGGATCATTCGCGAGTGCGAGGACAGTCTCCGCAGGCTTCAGACTGAGTGGATCGACCTTTACCAGGTGCACCGACCGGACGTCTACACCAACATCGACGAGACCCTGGGTGCGCTCTCCGACCTGATCCACCAGGGCAAGGTGCGCTACATCGGATCGTCCACCTTCCCATCGGAGGAGATCGTCGAGGCCCAGTGGGTGGCCGAGCGGCGAGGCCGGGAACGGTTCATCAGCGAGCAACCCCCCTATTCCATCTTCGCCCGCGGGATCGAAGCGGGAATCCTTCCCGTCTGCCAGCGGTACGAGATGGGTGTGCTGACTTGGAGTCCCCTCAACTCGGGATGGCTGACCGGGCGCTACCGGTCCGGAGCAACGGCAGATCCCGAGGGTCGCTCGGCTCGAACCCCTGAGCAATTCGACCCGGCGGTGGAGACGAACCAACGCAAGCTGGCCCTGGTCGACCAGCTGCTGGCTCTGGCCGAGGACGTAGGGGCGCCTCTCGTCCACGTGGCCCTGGCCTTCGTCCTTCGTCATCCCGCGGTGAGCGCGGCCATCATCGGGCCGCGGACAATGGAACAGCTGGTGAGCCAGCTTCCCGCCTCCGACTTGGTTCTCGACAATGCCACCATGGACCGCATCGACGCCTTGGTACCGCCAGGAACCAATGTCAGCACTGACGATGCCGGCCATGTCCCACCCTCGATCGCCTCGTCTTGGCGCCGACGTCGCTAGCGGGAGCCGTCGCCGGACGCACTGGCCGTGAGCGGGAGGGCGGCGCCCATCATGGAGCGTCGAAGTGACGACATCGCCGGCTTTTGGTCCCATGAGCAACGAGGCCGCTGACGTCCTCATCATCGGTGCGGGTGCGTCGGGAGGGGTGGCCGCACTCCGCCTGGCTACGGCCGGACTCTCCGTTGTCTGTCTCGAACAGGGCCACTGGCCCGATCGAGCGTCCTTTCGTGGATCCTCGCCCGACTGGGAGCTGAACGCGCGCAAACAATGGTCAGCCGTTCCCAGCGTTCGCCGCGCCCCGGGCGACTACGCCATCGACTGCAAGGAATCGGACATCAGCGTCGCCAATTTCAATGGCGTCGGCGGCGGCACCGTGCTGTACAACGCCCAATGGCCCCGGATGATCCCGGCCGATTTCCACGTGAGATCCAGCGAGGGAATCGCTGACGACTGGCCGCTCACCTACGTCGAACTCAGCCCCTACTACGACCGGGTGGACCGACAGTTCGGTGTCTCTGGTCTCGGGGGCAACCCGATATACCCGCCGGGCGCCGATCCTCCCCTTCCACCGCTTCCCATCGGAGAGTCCGGAAGTCGCGTCGCCCGTGCGCACGCCCGACTGGGTTGGCACTGGTGGCCGGAGACGAACGCCATCCTGTCGGCGCCCTACGAGGGACGGCATCCGTGCGTGCAACGAGGAACGTGCACCCAAGGGTGCAACGAGGGAGCGAAGTCGTCCTCGGACCTGACCCACTGGCCGGCGGCTGTCGCCAACGGGTGCCGGCTCATCACCGGGGCCACGGCCACCAGGATCCTGCTCGATCACGCCGGTCGGGCCTGCGGAGCCACCTGGCTCGACGGGAACGGCACCGAGCACCGGTCCCTGGCCCGAGTGGTCCTGTGTGCAGGGAACGGCATCGGGACCCCGAGGCTCTTGCTGTCGTCGGCATGCAACCGCTTCCCTGACGGGCTGGCCAACTCGTCGGGTCTGGTGGGAAGACGACTGATGATGCATCCGTTGGTCAGCGTGACCGGGTACTTCGAAGACAGCCTCGCTTCGTGGCAAGGGCAGGCCGGCGCACTGATCCAATCACTCGAGTTCTACCGGAGCCACGAGGAGCGTGGCTTCGTCCGGGGAGCCCGGTGGGCCTTGGGCCCGACCGGTGGACCGCTCGGCCTGGCCCTGTCCGGTCGGGTATGGGGCGACGGCCACCACCAGTACATGCAGAGGCGATTCGGCCGAGGGGCCCGTTGGGGCATCCTGTGCGAGGACCTTCCCGAGGACTCGAATCGCGTCGTTCTGTCCGATGAGGTGGACCCGCACTCCGGGATGGCCATCCCGAAAATCATGTACCGCGTCAGCGACAACAGCCAGCTCATGCAGGCGTGGCATCAGGTGCGAGCCACCGAGTCCCTGGCCGAGGCGGGCGCGGTGTTCACCGAGGCCGAGAGCTTCCCGTTCTCGGGGCATGCCATGGGTACGGCGCGCATGGGAGACGACCGGGGGTCCTCGGTGGTGAACCGATGGGGATTCGCCCATGACGTGCCCAACCTCGGTGTCATCGACGGGAGCGTGTTCGTCACCGCCGGGGGCATGAACCCGACCAGCACCATTTGCGCGCTGGCCCTGCGGACGGCCGACTACCTCGTCGCCCACCGGCACGAGCTCGGCGTGGCCGAGATGCCGACGTCGGTTGCCATCACCGGGAAGGGCCTGTCGGCCCACCAGCCGGCCAGGCCCGCCCCCCTCCCGGGCCGAGTGGGACGGGATGGACCCAGTGCAGTGGTAGGAGCCGGCCCGGACCAACGCTCACGAGAGCGGCTGGCGCGTATGGCCAACCTGCTCATACCGGGGAGCGAAACGAGCCCCTCAGCCGATCAGGTGGGTGTCAGCGGAGCGCTCCTGGACCAGGTCCTCCGGGCTCGGCCCGATCTGGCCGAGGCCCTGCAACGGGCTCTCGCCGACCCGTTCGATGACGCCGCCCGGCGACTCGAGGAGCTCCGGGCCGATGATGGATCGGCCTACCGTGCCGTGATCACCGCCGTGGCCGGCGGCTATTACCTCGACCCCGGTGCACAACGAGCTCTGGGCTATCCAGGTCAACAAGCCATCCAGCTGACGGCCCGCCAGATCCCGGCCTACGTTCTCGACGGGCTCCTGGACGGGGTCCGAGACCCGACCTGAGCGACTCCGGCTATTCGGTGTCCACCCCGCTGACTTCCCACAGGTGGTCGATCACCTCTTCGAGCCGGCCGACGGGAGCCCCCAGGTCCCGAGCCACGGCGAAGGCGATGGCCGCGTCTTTCCCCAGCAACGGGTGCACCCGTGCCCCTACGGCTGCCGTCGACCCGTCCTCGGGAAGCAGGTCCACGGCACGACTGCCGCCGGTACCGTGGCGCAGCACCTCGAGGACCAGCTCCGGCTTGATGCCGAAGCCCTCGCTCATGGCGACGGCGTCCACCAGTATCGAGAAGTTGGCCGTGAGCACGACGTTGTTGATCAACTTGACCATCTGTCCGGACCCGACCGGTCCCACATGGACCACTGGATCGCCGAAGGCTTCGAACACGGGCCGAGCCCGTGCCACGGTGTCGACATCGCCACCGGCCATGACCAGGAGCCGACCGGCTCGAGCCGCCGGAGCCGCTCCGCTGACCGGTGCGTCGACCACGTGCACGCCCGTGGGCCTGGCCGCCGCTTCCATCGCTCGAGCGGTGTCCGGGTTCACCGTGCTGTGGATGGCGATGATCGATCCGGGGCTCATGGAGGAGAGGAGTCCTTCCGGCCCGGCCACCACCTCTTCGACGTCCCGGTCGGCAAAGACGCAGACGCAGACCAGCTCGCAGTGCGCGCCCAGCTCCGACAACGAGGCCGCCACCGTGGCCCCGGTGCCGCCGAAGGCCTCGAGTGACTCGATCCGTCGAGCCCAAATGGTCAGCGGAAACCCGGCTGCCAGCACCCGCTCGGCCATCGGAGTCCCCTGTGATCCCAGTCCCACGAAGCCAACCTTCACGGGGCCTGGCGTCCCGACCTACAGGCCCGCACTGCGATAGCGGTCGGCCATGGCCGAGTAGCCCCCGCCGGTGGTGCCCGCCCGCCGCTGGGCCTCCAACATCGCCTCGTGCTTCGGGCCCAGAGGCCGCACGACGCCCGGCACCCCGGAGACGAACGAGCGATCAGGCACCTTGGAACCGGGGAGCACCACCGCACCCGCGGCCACCACGCAGAGCGTTCCGATCTGGGCATGATCGAGCAGTGTCACGTGGTTCCCGATCAGGCACACGTCGGCGATCTGCCCACAGTGCACGATGGCGCCGTGGCCGATGGTGACGTCGTCGCCGATGACCAGGTCGGCACCACTGTGGACGACACAGTTGTCCTCGATGTGGACGCGGGACCCAATACGGATCGACCCGAAATCGCCCCGAAGGACGGCGCCGGGCCATACCGTCGAGCCTCCACCCACGGCAACGTCCCCGACGACATAGGCAGCCTCACTGATCCAGGCTGAGGGGTCGATGACCGGGCGACGGTCACCGAGCGCCCTCACCGCCATTGTGCTGCTGCCGCCGAACGAGCCGTCACAGAAGTCACGGCCTAGGTAACCGCACCGGCGATCTTCATCTGCATGATCTCGTCGTCGGAGTGGCCGAGCTCCCGCAAGACGTCGTCGGTGTGCTCGGCGAAGAGCGGGGCGCGATCGAATGTCGATGGAGTCTCGTCGAACTGCACCGGGGCGGCGATGAGCCGTCGAGGGGTGCCGTCGGAGTCGACGACATCGCCCACGTAGCCGTTGATCCGCAACTGCTCGTCATTGCCGACCTCCAGGCTGTTCTGTACCGGCTCCCATGGCCCTTCCATGGTCTTGAACCGCTCGAGCCACTCCTCGAAGGGCCTGGAAGCCAGCTCGGCGGCGATGATCTGGCTCACCACCTCGGCCTGTTCGACCACCTTCTCAGCAGTCTCGAACCGCTCGAGCAGGTCCTCTCGGCCCAAGTGCCGGCAGAAGTCCTCCCAATAGCGACCGACCTGCAACATGGTGAAGGCGAGCCAGCGGCCTCCGCCCGTCTTGTAGATCCCGGCCAGCGGGTTGGTCGGGGCTCCATAGCTCCCGCCGATCGCCGCCGCCGACCATGGCTCTCCATTCACGAAGGACGCGTCGATGGCCAGGGCGTTGGCCCAGGCCCCGACGCTCAGCAACGAGACGTCGACCACCGACGGCTGTCCGGTTCGCTCCCGGGCAAACAGAGCGGCCGATATCCCTCCTGCCACCGTCATCCCTCCGATGGAGTCTCCGTAGGCCGGTGCGGGCATGGCCAGCATGGCGTCGATGTTGGGCGGTGTCACCCCTTGGGCGCTGCCTCCCCGGCACCAATAGGTGATGGAGTCGTACCCACCCCGTTCTCGCATCGGTCCCCGGTTCCCGAGGGCCGAGCCCCTCCCGTAGATGATGTCCGGGTTCACCTTGCGGACATCATCGACGTCGAGGGCCAGCCGGGCCCGGGCGGCAGGAAGGAAGTTGGTGAGGAACACGTCGGAGTGAAGAATGATCTCGTCGAGTACCTCCCGTGCCTCGGGACGCTCCAGCGCGAGCCCTACGCTCCGCTTTCCGTGGTTCGGGTGCTCGATGATCGGGGCAAATGGACCGGTGGCCGATACTGCCCCGAGGTTGGTCAACCCCCGCTGGGCATCACCGGCCTCGGCGTGCTCGACCTTGATGACCTCAGCTCCCCACTCGGCCAGGATGGCCCCGGCCGAGGGGACAAAGGTGTACTGGGCCACCTCGACAACGCGAACGCCTTCCATGGGACGAAATACCATCAGTCAGGGCTCGCTTAGGCGCTAAGGGTTTGAATGTCGTAGTGGGGCTTGGCTTCATAGCGCGCCCGAAAGATCTCCCGGGGCACTTCGCTCGTCTCTACGTCCTTGGCCAGTGAGCGGAGGGCACCCACGGAGGCCCGCTCCTTTGGAATCACGGTAAAGGGGTCGTAGTCGCAGAACCTGGAGACGTTCTGCCAGCTGATCTTGTTGATGTCCTCGTCGGAGAGATTGGCCTGTTGGCACTCCCCAAGGAAGTGCTCAGGGGCATCGGGCCACAGTCCATCCGAGTGCGGGTAGTCCGATTCGAAGGCGATGATGTCGATCCCGATCTCGTGGGCGAGCTTCAACGACATGGGGTCGGAGATGAAACAAGCCAAGGCGTGCTCGCGGAACACATCGCTGGGCAACTTGTCGCCGAAGTCCTGGCCGGTCCACTTCTGGTTGGTGTAGTGGCGATCGCACCGGTCGAGGAGGAACGGGATCCAGCCGATCCCGCCTTCGGACCACGCCACCTTCAGCTCCGGGTACTTGCGCAGGGCAGGACCCCACATGAGGTCCTGCACCGAGAGCACCGAAACCTGCGTGGCCAACACCATGAAATGGTCGTTGGACATGTCGTCGGCCATGGAGATTGCAGAAAAGCCCTGGCCGATGTGGAGGCACATCACCACTCCTTCATCGCAGACCGCGGTGAAGAAGGGGTCCCAGTAGTCGCTCTGATAACTGGGGAGGCCGAGGAGGTGGGGCAGCTCGGGCATGCTGATGGCCCGACAGCCTTTGGCTGCGACCCGGTGGACCTCGGCTGTGAGGGCCTCGATGTCCCAGGCCGGGGGGAGGGCCAAGGGCATGAAGCGTCCCGGGTAGGCGCCGCACCACTCGTCGATGTGCCAATCGTTGTAGGCCTGCAACATGATCAATGCCAGCGCCGGGTCACCGACCTCGGCTGCTTCCTGGAACGTCCGGCCGCTGAAGCCCGGGAAGGTGGGAAAGCACATCGAGGCGAGCACGCCGTTCCGGTTCATGTCCCGAATCCGCTCGTGGATGTCATAGGAGCCGGGCCGCATCTCCGAGAGCGTGCTCGGATCCATCCCCCACTGCTCCTTGGGCCACGACACCACGCTGTTGAGGCCCATGATGCCCATGGTCGTCCCTTGGAAGACCCACTTCTCGAGGCCATCCACGTCCCGGATCAGCTTCGGCGCCTGATCGGCATACTTCGCCGGCACGTGGTTGTCGAACATGTCGGGTGGTTCGATCAAGTGGTCATCGATGCTGACGATGATGAGGTCTTCGGCTCGCATAGGTTTCTCCCTTTACCGGTCCTGCACTCCATGGCAACGCACCGTTGCCCGGTTTCTTCCGTTATACGACTCCTCGCTCAGGCCTGCGGCGCTTGGCTCACGCATGGCCATCAGATCGCCCCTACCTCTCGCAGGGTTTCGATATCGGCGGATTCGAAGCCCAGTGACCCCAGCATGTCGCCCGTGTGCTCGCCCAGGCCAGGTGGGCGCCGCAGCTCCGGCCGGCTGGCCGGACCCGAGTCGGTGTTGAAATGGAGGGGATTCGAGTAGACACGTCGGTGGGCGGGATCGTCGGCGATCTCGGCGATGGCCCCCCGAGCCACCAAGTGCTCATCGTCCAAGAGGTCGGGGGCGTCGTTCACCGGGTCCACGCAAGCCCAGTCGGCGCCGAGCGTGGCCACCCACTCCAATGCCGGCCGGGTGGCGAACGTTCGCTCGAGTCGAGCCCTCATGTCCGCCTGCTCCTGGTCAGTTTGGGGAATGTGGTCGGAGAACTCCTCGAGTCCCAACCCCTTGCACAGCGCCGTCCAGGTGCGGGCTTCGTCGGCCGCCACCGTGATCATGCGATCGTCCGAGCACCGGTAGACCCGGCGTTGGGCCGTCTCGTGCCACCACCGCGTGCTCTGGCCGAGCGAAACCCGGGCCACGTCATCGGAGAGGATCCAGGCGTTGGCATCCACGATGCTGAGGTCGACCTGCGATCCCTTTCCGGACTGGGCTCGCTCGGCCACCGCCGAGAGGATGCCCACCGCCGCAGTCAGCCCGGCCACCGGGCCGGCCAAGAAGAACTGGGGCAGCCACGGGAAATGGTCGCCGGACATGGCCGTCAACAGACCGGAGTGGCCGAGGTAGGTCAACTCGTGACCCGGGCGCTCGGCGTAGGGACTGTCCTGGCCAAAACCGGTGATCGAGCACCAGATCAGGCGCGGGTTGATCGTGGACAGATCCTGGTAGCCGAGGCCGAGGGCCTCCATGAAGCCCGGTCGCTGCGATTCGACGAGAACGTCGGCGTCGACCACCAGCCGCTTGAGCACATCAACCGCTTCAGGCCGTTTCAAGTTGAGGGTCATCGAGCGCTTCCCCCGGTTCATGGCCAGGTGCGACGGCGAGTCACCATCGGTGGCGCCCACCCGGACCGGATCACCCGTTCCCGGCTGTTCGATCTTGACCACGTCCGCCCCCAGGTCCGAGAGCATGAGGGTGCAGAAGCCGCCGGGGTACATACGGGACAGATCGAGGATCCGAATCCCCT
>DASXMT010000120.1:0-2844 GCA_036495505.1 Acidimicrobiales bacterium
CTGAATCTGAGTCTTCTCGCTTCCGAACATCCGTTGAGCTTCCCGAGGACAAGCGGTGTCCTGTCTGCCTGGGTGAATTGAAGGTGCCACGTGCTCAGATTGCCTGCACCCCGATCCCGGACGCGCCGAACCGGAGCCACATGACGGTCTGTGTGGCCGATGGCGTCGGCCTTGCTCATCTTGGTAAAGGTTGGACCCCCCGAGTGCACCTTCCACGATCGGCGTGGCTGGTGTGCGCCGTGCTCGCTCACGATCTCGTCCGCTGGACCGCCATGCTCCGTGGCATCACCCCCGAGGAGCAGCTCACGGTGGCCCGGACCGTGCGCACCCGGTTCCTTTCCCTGCACGGGCGCCTGGTCAGCCGCTCCGGTCGACCGACACTGCGGGCTCCGCTCGAGTGGCCATGGGCGAAGTCCTTCGAAGGAGCTCTCATGTTCCCGCGGGCCCTACCACCAGTCCCGGTGTAGCAAGAACGCCCGCGGCCGGCGCACCGCAGACGAAGACACGTTGGCGCTGACATCCGATGCGAACGACACGAACGCTTGGTTCCGCACGCCCGGCCGACGATTGAAAGCACTCAGCCGGCAGTCGTTCGGCTCACTGCGTCATCGGTCATCTCATCGATGCTCAATCAGGCAAGCACAAGGGGTGTGGGCCGATCCTTTGCAGCCGTCCTCATGTCCACCAGCCGACTGGCACGTGGATACAACTGACCCTCATAACTTACGGTGGTGGGACGGCCAATCGTGGACCGACGACACGAGGCCAATCCAACCCGCCCGGCCGTCGCCGTCCCAAGCTCCGCCCCAACCACCGGTGCAATAACTACCCCGGGGCGAGAAGCTTCTCCCTGACCCCGTTTGCAAAGGAAGACTCAGGCGCCAGTTCCGGCCCGCACGTCATGGCCGCGATAACCATGAAGAGATCCGGGTCTTGGGTCATCATGTTCTTCCGCCGCCGCCGCTCGGATACTCCGCCAGGCCCGAGCGGGAGGTGAGCGTCGGTGAAGACCTGCGCGGCGAAACGTAGTCGTCGCATCCGCTCTGCCCGCTCCTCTACGTAAGGTGTGAAGGCATCCTGCGACCAGTCTTCGCCACCGAGGAGGATGTCGCGAATCATGCGCGCGTCACGCAGGGCGACCGACAGGCCTTGTCCAATGGTGGGGTCGCTGAATCCGGCGGCGTCGCCGGCGAACACCACGCCATCGGCGACGACGGTATCGGACCAGGAATCGAACATTGGATAGGCAGCGCACGGCCCGGCTGGGTTGGCTTCGGCGAAACGCCCGGAGTCGGGGATCGTGTCCACGCGGAAGGCATCTAAGAAAGACCTCGCCTTGTCGGCGCCGGCCAAGCGGGTCTTGTCTTCGATCGAGTAACCGATGTAGAGCCGCGCCTTATCCTCGCCCTGAGGGAATACGTAGAGAATCGCTTGGCCGGACGTTCCAATGACTGAGTCGGCGGTCGGCCAGTCGCGGACGCTATCGACGAGCATGCCCGCGAGGAAGATGCGGGGAACGGTCTTCTCGATCTCGATGCCGAGCTGGCGCCGTGTCGAGGATTCGCGTCCATCGGCGGCGACGATAAGGCGAGGTCGGACCTCGTGCTCGCGGCCGCCGTGCATGTACCGGACCTCGGGATTCTGGCCGGGGATCACCTTGACCTGCTCGACACCGCGGAGGGTACTCGCCCCCGCTCGCCCGGCGGCGTCGAAGAGGGCCTGGCAGGCCACTGGGTGTCCGATGCCGAGGGCACCCGCGACACCGGGCACCAGGTCTGCGAGAGGCAAGGTGGTGGCCTCAGACTCTGCCGGCGAGTACGCCTCGTCGTAGCCGACGAAACGTGAGATGACGTTGCCCCCGGACTCGATGAGGTCGTCGTGCAGCCCGAGCTGGTGGGATTCAGCGACCCCCCACGGGTGCATGTACTCGCCCCGCACGTGGTCGACGAACTCCTCCGACCGCTCGAGAACGAGCACCGGGACCCCGGCGTTCGCCAGCGCGGCTCCAAGCGCACTGCCGGCGATGCCAGATCCGATGATCGTCACCGCAGGCTGATCCGTATTCATGATGCGTTCATGGTTGGGAAAGGCCCGAAGAAGCCGACTATCTGCTGAAGCCGCCCGTCTTCTGCCAGGTGTCCGTAGTCCATGCCTTCGAGGACCACGGAACCGTCGGGGGTATGCATGACCCATCCGAAACGAAGATGGCCGTCGTGCTCGTCGGCACCGGTCACCAGGTCGATCGTGTGGCCGGGCATGGCGACCTGGAAGGCGCCGATGTGGGCAACGAGCGCTTCTCTGCCTTCGACGTTGGCCGTTGGGTCGCAGTAAGTGCCATGGTCGGCCCAGGCCGACTCCAGCGACTGGCGCCGGGCGGCCTCGTCGGGCTCATTCCAGGCCGAGCCGTAGGCAGTGACAATTGCCCCAACATCCATGTTTCCTCCCCTTCTCACGAAGTTCGCCTGGTGGTGGGGTCATGGGCGGCGCACTCGCCGGTTTCGCCGAGATAGGCAGCCTTCACACGATCGGCCGACCCCGACGCCCGAGGAGATGAACCGGCCACCCATCCCGCTTCACAGAGACGCTAACATTCAGAGGCTGGGACTGTGCGGCTGCTCAGTATTCAACCTCGTGGCAGTTGGTTACCCCTGATGCGGCGCACGTCGAGCAGCTGGTCCGCATGTTCGTCGGCGCTCTCGACTCATGGCCACCACTTGCCAAATCGGTCCCGGTAGCGACCTCGCCAGATCGGTGGTTCGGGACAGCTCATCGTCATGCCCTGTTTCCCCGGGTCCGGGTCTCGAATCATCTGCCAACATCGACCGCTCTCGACCATGAACCCAG
>DASXMT010000121.1:0-1618 GCA_036495505.1 Acidimicrobiales bacterium
ATCTGGGGGATGGGGCGAACGGTCACGCCGGGCGAGCTCATCTCGAGCAGGAAGTAGGTGAGGCCGCGATGGCGCTCGGCATCGGGATCGGTGCGAAAGAGTCCGAAGCACCATTCGGCGAAGGCGCCGCGGGAGGCCCAGGTCTTCTGGCCGGTGAGAAGCCAACCGTCGTCTTCAGGGGCCCGTCGGGCCCGACTGCGGATCCCGGCCAGGTCGCTGCCGGCATCGGGCTCGGACCATCCTTGGCACCAGATCTCCTGGGCCGAGGCCATCGGAGGCAAGAACCTGGCCTTTTGCTCGTCCGTGCCGAACTCGAACATGGTCGGGGCGAGGAGGAACACGCCGTTCTGGCTGACCCGGATGGGCGCCTGGGCCCTCCAATACTCCTCTTCGAAGATCAGCCACTCCAGGATGCCGACGCCTCGACCGCCGAACTCCGTGGGCCAGTTCACCACCGACCACCTGTCCTCGTACATCTCCTTCTCCCAGGCCCGGTGGGCCTCGAACCCTTGCGCCGTGTCCAGGGACGGGAGGCTCCCCGGAGCTGGTGCGTGCGCAGCCAACCAGGAACGGGCTTCGGCCCGGAACTCTTCCTGGTCAGCGCTGAATTGCAGGTCCACGGGGATTCTCCATCGGTGTTTGCTCGGGCGGTGGGCAATGTGACACACCGCAGGGCATTCGGCAACCACGTCCGCCTGGCGCCTGCCCGCGCTCGCTCCCGTAGGATGTGGACATGGTGAATGCCGTAATTGTTGATGCTGTCCGCACTCCTGTGGGGAGGAGAAACGGCCGCTTGTCCGGCTGGCACGCGGTAGACCTGGCCGCCCAGCCCCTGAAGGCCCTGATCGAGCGCAACGATCTTGACCCGGCGCTGATCGAGGACGTCGTCATGGGCTGCACCATGACCGTGGGCGAACAGGCCATGAACATCGGACGCAACGCCGCCCTGGCCGCCGGGTTCCCCGACACGGTTCCGGGCACGACGGTTGATCGGCAGTGTGGCTCGGCTCAGCAGGCCGTGCATTTCGCCGCCCAAGCGGTGATGTCCGGCGCGATGGACATTGCCATCGGCGCCGGCGTGGAGTCGATGAGCCGCGTACCCATCGGTTCCACCACCGAGTCGGGTCCCGGTGAGGCCTACGGACCGACCGTCCATGGGCGCTTCGACTTCATCCACCAGGGCCTGTGCGCCGAGGAGATCGCCAACCGGTGGGACATCAGCCGTGACGACATGGACAGGCTGGCCCTCCAATCGCACGAGCGGGCCATCCGGGCCATCGATGAGGGACGGTTCGAGAACGAGATCGTGCCCCTGGCCACGCGCCGGGTGGACGAGAACGGCGCCGTGGGTGATCACGGCAACGAGGGCGAGCTCACCTTTGACGAGGGTGTCCGCCGCGGCTCCACGTTGGAGAAGCTGAGCTCCCTCCCTCCGGCCTTCATCGAGGACGGACGGGTGACCGCGGCATCGTCCTCGCAGATCTCCGATGGGGCGGCCGCGGTGTTGGTGATGAGCGAGGAGCGGGCGGGCCAGCTGGGCCTTCGCCCTCGTGCCCGCTTCCACACCTTTGCCGTGGCGGCTAACGACCCCGTCATCATGCTGACCGCTCCCATCCCG
>DASXMT010000122.1:0-6249 GCA_036495505.1 Acidimicrobiales bacterium
GTTGGCTTGGCTCTCGCCGGCAAACGCCTCCTTGAGGTTCTCCTCGGTCTTGCTGTTCTTCAGTGCAGGCACAGTGTTCCTTTCATTGTCGAGATGGTCCATTGGTTGATACGGAAAGGGCGCGATTCCGTGACTAGGAACCGGCGGTAGCGGTAACGGTAGCGGTAGTCGCGGCACCAGGTGAGCGGGCCGTTGCGTTGCCAACCGCGGCTTCGATCTCGGCCGAATCGATCTCAGCCGAATCGATCCCGGCGGCCAGGCACTCAGCGCACAGTCCGCGGAAGATGACCTCGGCGCTTCCCACCTCGAACCCGAGATCCGGCCCGTCGGGAAGGCTGATGTCGGGAAAATCGGCGTAGACATCACGCACCTTGCCGCAGCGGCGGCACACCACATGGTGATGGGCGTCCTCGACGTTGGGATCGAACCGGGTCATGCCCGTCCCGACATCGAGGGACAAAATCTCACCCAGCTCGCTCAGATCGTTCAGCGTCTGGTACACCGTCTTCAGCGAGATGGTCTCGACGTCCCGCCGAGCCGCTTCGAATACGGCTTCGGCCGAGGGATGGGTTACGTCGCCTTGCAGCACCCGAAAGATGCACTGTCGCTGGGCCGTCACCTTGCGGCCGTTCGCCCGGAACAACTGGGTGAGTTCGTCTGGCGTCCTCATTGCCTCTGTAGCATATCACCAACCATTGTTTCTCTACAACGCTTGTAGATACGGTGTGGCGGAAGACTTGGCAGCCGGCAACGGCTGACGGCCAACAGCACCGGCAACGAATGACCCCGAGAATGGCCGCCGGACGATCGGGGCACACCCCCGCTGGGAAAACCGGCGCACCCTCCGGGGCGGCAATCGGTGCGGCTTCCGGGGCGGCAACCGGTGCGGTCTCCGGCGCGGCAACCGACGCGGCAATCGGTGCGGCGTCCGGCACGGACAACCGGCACCGGTAAAAAGTACCGTCGGTTGCCTTGCAGCAGTTGCCTTGTGGCAGGCTTCGGACCGTGTCAGCTGCCGCCCCTGACCGCACCGGTCGCGCCCCGAGCACCTCCGATCCCTCCGTTGGCCTCTCGTTCGATCGCGCCCAGGCTCTGTCCCGCCTGGCCAGCGAGCATTTTGACGTCCTGGTCATCGGGGGCGGCATCACCGGCGCCGGGGTGGCCCTCGATGCCGCCAGCCGGGGCCTACGCACCGCGCTGGTGGAAAAGGACGACTTCGCCTCGGGTACGTCATCCAAATCGTCCAAGCTCGTCCATGGCGGGCTCAGGTATCTCCAGCAACGCGAGTTCCGCCTGGTGTACGAGAACCTGGCCGAGCGCCAACGACTGCTCGACAACGCTCCGCACCTGGTGTCGCCCCTCCCCTTCCTCATCCCCCTGTTCGGCCGGGACGGAGTGATCAACCGCAGCGTGGCCACCACCTACCTGACCGCGCTGTGGCTCTACGACCTGACCGGCGGCATGCGCATCGGGCAGCGCCACCAGCGGGTGAGCAGGGCCCAGGCCCTCGAGCACCTCCCGACCCTCCGCACCGACCGGCTGGTGGCCGGGTTCCTGTACTGGGACGCCCGGACCGACGATGCCCGCCTGACCCTGGAGGTCCTGCGCACGGCGGTGCTCGATCACGGCGCGGTGGCGGCCAATCACGTGGCGGTCACGGCGATGACCACCGAGCACGGCGGTACAGCCGGTCGAAAGGAGCCGGGCGGCGGTACAGCCGGTCGAGAGGAAACCGCCGGCGGTACAACCGGTCCAGAGGAGCCGGCCGGTCCCGGGAACCGAGTCACCGGAGCCCGGGTCGCGCCCCACGGCGGCGAGGCCTTCGATATCAGCGCCACGGTTGTGGTGAACGCCACGGGGGTGTGGGCGGACAAGGTCCGGGGGCTCGACGAGGGACCGCAACCACCGTCCATCCGCCCGGCCAAGGGGATCCACATCACCGTCCCGGCCGACCGGTTCCCCTGCGACATCGCCGCCGTCATCCCGGTCCCGAAGGACCATCGTTCGATCTTCGTCGTCTCCTGGGGCGAGCAGGTCTACCTGGGCACCACGGACACGGAATGGGACGGCCCTCTCGACGACCCCGCTTGCCTCCCCGAGGACGTGGACTACATCCTCGACGCGGCCAACGCCGTCGTCACCAGCCCCATCACCCGGGACGACATCACCGGCATCTGGGCCGGGCTCCGGCCCCTCCTGCTCCCGCCCAAGGGCAAGGGCGCGCTGCGGGAGCGCACCGCCGACCTGTCCCGCCGCCACACCGTGCAGACCTCGCCAGCCGGCGTGGTCACCGTGACCGGCGGCAAGCTGACCACCTACCGGAAGATGGCCCAGGACACCGTGGACGTCGTGGTGGCCCAGCTGGGCAAGCGCTCGCTGCACTCGGTCACCAAGCATCTCAAGCTGCACGGGGCGGGCGACCGCGACCATGCGCCGGCGGCATCGAGCGCGGACGTCACCTTCAAGAACGCCGACGCGGCCACCAGGGTCGCCGCCCACCTCGCCGGTCGCTTCGGCACCGATACCCCGAAGGTCCTGGCCCTCAGCGCCGGGCATCCCGAGTTGCTCGAGCCGCTGGTGCCGGGGCTCCCCTATCTGGCCGTCGAGGCCGTGTACGCGGTGCGCTTCGAGATGGCGCGGTCGCTGAGCGACGTGCTCGACCGACGGACGCGGGCCGTCTTGCACGACGCCGCCGCCACCGCCGACGCCGCCCCCAGGGTGGCCGCCCTCATCGCACCCGATCTGGGCTGGACGGGCGAGCAGGCAAAGGCCGAAGCAGGGGCATACGCTGCAAGCGTTCGAGCGGTGTTGGTCCGGGCCGGGCTCGGTGCCAATGCGGTTTCCGCCAACGTTGTTTCTGCAGCGTCCGACGGGGTGCCCCAGGGCGGCCCGACGTCCCGAGAGGAACGTGCATGATCGAGCCGACGCCTGTCTCGCCCATCAGCGCACCCTGGGACGCCGTCGGGGAACGTCTCGGCGGCCCCCGGGTCGGCGTCGATGACTCGCTCCGCCGCCGCCTGGCCGATGTGTGCGACGAGGTCAGCGACGACGACGAGTCACGGGCAGAGGCCGGACGCGACTGGTGGCCGCTGGCCATCGGATGGGCCACGCGGGGACAGGTCCCGGCCCGGCCCGCCCTCATCGCCCGCCCCACGGACACGGCCCAGGTGTCGGCGGTGCTCGCCGCCTGCAACGACGCCGGGGTCCCGGTGACCCCGTCGGCCGGGCGCAGCGGGGTCTGCGGGTCGGCCATCCCCCTCTACGGCGGCGTCGTCCTCGATCTCTGCGGCCTGGCCGGCATCGGAAACGTGGACACCACCTCGCTGGTGGCCGACCTGCGCGCCGGCACGTTCGGTCCTGACGTGGAGGCCGGGTTGCGCAACGACCACGACGTCACCCTGGGCCACTGGCCCCAGTCGATGGACCTGTCCACCGTGGGCGGGTGGCTGGCCTGCCGCGGTGCCGGCCAGTACTCCAACCGCTACGGGAAGATCGAGGACATGGTCATCGGCCTCGAGGTGGTCCTGGCCGACGGGACGGTCGTGCGCACCGGCGGCCGGGGGCCCCGTTCGGCCACCGGCCCCGACCTCAACCAGGTGTTCGTGGGCAGCGAGGGCACCCTCGGGGTCATCACCGAGGGACGGTTCCGGGTCCACCAGGTGCCCACCTATACCGGGCAGCGGGCCTTCGGCTTCCGCTCCTTTGCCGACGGACTCGACGGCTGCCGACGGATCTTGCGACGCGGGGCCACGCCGGCCGTCCTGCGGCTCTACGACGAGACCGAATCGGGACGGTCGTTCGACCAGGGGTCCACCAACGTGCTCATCGTCCTCGACGAGGGCGATCCCGGCCTGGTCGATGCCACCCTGGCCGTGGTCGACCAGGAGAGCGCGGCGGCGGACAAGCTGGAGCCCAACCTGGTCGACCGGTGGATGGAGCAACGCAACGACGTGTCGGCGCTGGCTCCCCTGTGGCGACACGGCATCGTGGTCGACACGGTCGAGGTCTCCGCCCGTTGGTCGGTGCTGCCCGGCCTGTACCGCTCGGTGCTCGATGCCCTCCACGGCGTGGACGGGACCCTGGCCGCCTCCTCCCACCAGAGCCATGCCTACACCGACGGCGCCTGCCTGTACTTCACCTTCGCCGGCCGGCCGCCGAGCGGCGTGGGCGGGGCGACGGTGGGCAGTGGGTCGGTAGTCGGCGGGGCGGCAGTGGGCGGTGCGGCAGTGGGCAGTGGGTCGGTAGGCGGCGGGGCGGTGGGCGGCGGGGCGGTGGGCACTGCCGACGGGACCTCGGTACCCGAGCTGGACGGCGACGCCCCCGCGCTCGACGACGAGCAGCAGGCGTGGGCCGAGCAGTACTACGAGGAGGCCTGGAACAAGGTGACCGCGGCCACCCGCGACGCCGGGGGGGCCATCAGCCATCATCACGGGATCGGCATCAACCGAGCCCGGTTTTTGCCTGATGCCCTGGGCTCGGCGTTCGGCGTGCTGACCACCATGAAGCAGGCCCTCGATCCCAAGGGCATTCTCAACCCGGGCAAGCTGGGACTGCCCAACCCGTTCGGTCCGGCGACATGGCCGTGACCGCGGGCCTGCGGCGGACCGGGTCCGAGAGCAGAGCCGTGACCGTGGCCCTGCGGCGGGCCGGGTCCGAGAGCAGAGCCGTGACCGTGGCAGCGGGCCCGCAATGAGCGCGGGAGCAGGCCCGCAATGAGCGTGCTCGTGGTCGACATCGGCACCTCGGGCGTACGGGCCGGCATCGTCCGGGCCGAGGGCACGGTGGAGCACGTCCACCACCAAGCTGTGCTCCCCGACACGCCGTTCGCCGGACTGGTCGAGTTCGACGCCACCACCATGGCCGCCGCCGTGCTGGAGGTGGCCACACAGGCCCTGGCCGACGAGGGCGGCCCGGTGCAGGCGGTGGGCATCGCCAACCAGCGGGCCTCCACTGTCGTGTGGGAGCGGGCGACGGGCAAGCCGGTGGGACCGGGCATCGGTTGGCAGGACCTGCGGACGGTGGGCACCTGCCTCGAGCTCCAGGCGGACGGCATCCGCCTGGCCCCCAACGCCTCGGCCACCAAGCTGGCCGCGCTCCTTGACCTGGCCGACCCGGACCGGTCGCGCAGCGTTCGCGGCGAACTGTGCTTCGGCACCGTGGACACCTGGGTGGCATGGACGCTCTCGGACGGCACGCTCCACGTCACCGACACCACCAACGCCGGCGTCACCGCCCTGATCCATCCCGATGCCACCGGGTGGGACCCGGCCATCCTGGCCGCGCTCCGCATCCCCGCAGCCATCTTGCCGACGATCGTCCACTCCACCGGGGTGATCGGCGAGGCCACCGCCCTGTCCGGTGCCCCAGTCATCGCCGGCATCGCCGGCGATCAGCAGGCATCGCTGTTCGGCCAGGGCTGCACCCGTCCCGGACTGGCCAAGGCCACCTTCGGGACCGGCGGCATGCTCGATCAGTGCATCGGAACCACCCGGCCGCCCTTCAGCCACCGGGGCGGCGGCGGCACCTTTCCCATCATCACCTGGAGCAGTGCGGACACCCTGGTCTGGGGGGTCGAGGCCGTCATGCTGTCTGCCGGCTCGCGCGTCGAGTGGCTGCGGGACGACCTCGCCATCATCGAGACGGCCGAGGCCTCGGCCGCGGTGGCCGCCGACTGCGAGGACACCGGCGACGTCTGGTTCGTTCCTGCCCTGTTGGGGCTGGGCGCCCCGGTCTGGGACTTCGGGGCCCGGGGCACCTTCCTCGGGATCACCCGGGGTACGGGACGACCGGAGATGGTCCGAGCCGTCCTGGAAGGCGTGGCCGATCGGGGTGCCGACCTGTTGTATGCGGCCGAAACCGACTCCGGCCTGCCTATCGAGACGCTCCGCGTCGATGGCGGCATGTCGGCCAACGACGTCTTCGTCCAGGCCCTGGCCGACTCCTGCGGACGGCCCATCGAGATCTCCCCCGTGCTCGAAGCCACCACCCTGGGCGCCGCCTATCTGGCCGGCATGGCCGTGGGCATCTGGGCCGACGAGAACGACGTGGCCGAGGCATGGTCGCCCCGGCGGGTGGTGGAACCGGCCCTCACCGAGGAGGAGCAGGCTGCTCGGCGCGAGCGCTGGCTCCGGGCCCGGGAGCGGTCCGAGGCCACCATCCCGGAGCTGTCCGCCCTCGACTTCTGATCCAGGCCCGCTCCCCTCGACGGATGCGGGCCTGCTCCCCCGACCGGATCCAGGCCTGCTCCCC
>DASXMT010000123.1:0-2585 GCA_036495505.1 Acidimicrobiales bacterium
GTCCCGAAGGGATTGAAGAGCCAATAAACCGCGCTGCTGCACACGTCGAATGCGGCCGGCTACTCGTAGAGTGCGGTATGCACAGTGAGGCGCTTGACGACTTCCTGAGGGCGGGAGAGATTGCTCGGGAGGCAGACATCCTCAACCCGGCGCTGTTGCCGTGGCGTGCCGACGCAGCTGTCGCTCTGGCGTCGCTCGCTCAGTGGGCCGAGGCTCGTGCCATCGCGGACGAGCACCTCAAGGTGGCCCGGGACTTTGGAGCCGCTCGCACCATTGGCATCGGGCTCCGAGCCATGGCGGCCACGACTCCGAACCTTACCGAGAGGATCGTGTGGCTGACCGAATCGGTCGAGGTGCTTGAGCACTCGCCCGCCCGGCTCGAGGCCGCAGGTGCCATGATCGAGCTCGGAACCGCGTTGGTCGCGCACAAGCAGTTGGAGGATGCACGAGGCGTTCTTCGACGGGGAGCGACCCTGGCCTCGATGTGCGGCGCCCGGCAACTCGTTGAGGAGGCAGGGGCACAACTGCGGGCGACAGGAGCTCGACCACGGCGATTGGGGTCGACGGGTTTGAGCTCTCTGACCCCTTCCGAATTGCGGGTCGTCCGCCTGGCGGCAGCGAGCAAGACGAACCGGGCGATTGCCGATGACTTGTTCGTCACCGTCAAGACGGTGGAAGGCCACTTGGCCAAGGCCTATCGGAAGCTCGGGGTCACGTCGCGACGCCACCTTGCCGCCGAATTCAGCTTTGCCAAGAGCACTGATGACAAAGCCAATGGCTTCGGCGATCTATCCCCGAATATCCTCGGGCCGGCGGCACGAGAAACAGATGATGGCTTTGCATACTTCGACGTCGATCGAGACGGCGAGGTCCGAGGGGCCTGAGGTCCTGGTCACCTCGACCCGGGGCCGGACCTCACTTCCGGGTTGCCGTAGGGAAAGCTCTGGACCTGTTCGTTCGCCCAATACGGCTCAGGGGGGAGTGTCCGGTATGGGTTCGACGATGCGTCGTCGGTCACATAGACGTACCCGGCCCGTCGGCTCTTACTGAGTGCCATCACTTGCTGCATCTCCTCCTCTGAGGACGTGCCGTACACGATGTGACAAATCTCTTGGGGGTCGACCGGTGACCATGAAAGGGGTCGGTACCGTGAGTCGGACTGCGTCGACGCGCTGGTGTAGGCGGCATAGCTCCCCTCGAAGGTCACCAGGACGTCGGCCGCGTGCTCGAAACAGGATGGGACAGCGGTGCCCGGATTGAGGACCGTCAGCGCCCCGGGGTGTGCCAGCTTCACTTCGTCGGAGAGGGCCGAATAGACATCCGCATAGAGGGCCGGAGACGGCGCCGGACCACAGTGGTCGGGCACCTGGTCGAAGAAGATACCGGCGAGGTCGGATCCGTAGAGCTGGTACCACGTGTCGACGTCAGACTGAATCTGTGCCCTCCAGGCTCGGAGCCCGGTGAGCCCCGAGCGCGTCGCCAGTCCTTCGGGGTGTCCAGCGATCGGTCCCCCGAGATAGCCCGTGTCCACGTAGCCGATCACCTTGATCCCGTTGGCGTGCGCTTGCCGAATGACCGATGCCCACGCCGACATCCCATGGGCGGTAGGACCGTTGCCTACGTTTGCCACCGCGATACCGACCCTGCCGGGCGTCGAGGTCGTCAGCTGCGCCCACGTCCCTGGATCAGTGGCGGGATCGATGTAGGACGGAACGGCGAGTTGCTGATCCAGTTGCTGGCCGAGTGGCTGGTGGTCGGAGGGGCCCGGGCTCTGTGAGGTGAGGGCGCCCGATAACCACAGCGACGATGTCACCGCGCAGCCGATAACCACGACTGCGACAAGAATTGTCTGCATGTGTTTGCGGTCAATAATGGGCATAGGCAGATATATGGCGCAGTAGCCATACATCGCAGCCTAAGAGGTCTGTTGAACGGCAACCACCCTGGATCTTGGCCCCCAATACCCCTGCCTTAGAGCGAGTGCCCCGGGGGCCTGGGAAGGGTGATTTGCACCGATGAGCCCGGCGTTCCCACTCCGGGCGGACCCGGATCTCTCAGGCGCTCTCCTGGCCCTGTCGAGGATGCCCCCGCGCAATGAGACAAGAGCCGCCTGAAAGAGGCATAAATCCCCACCGGCTGGACTACATGGTGACACAAAATATTCTTCCGATATATGGGCACCGTCCATTCCGATAAGAATTCGGTAGGATTTTCACTCGCAGGACGTCTAGTCTTTGGGTATCAGCCCGAGATCTGGGGCGCCGGGTGGCACAGGGGAGAGTCCATGCGAGTCGACAAGACCACGGCCGTGAGAATCACGGCCTCGATGTTCGTCGGCTTGGCGCTCGCCTGCCTCTCCCTCAATCCAGCGCTGGCTGGCTCCGCTTCCGCGGCCACGAGACGCCCGCCGACCACCACCACGACACGGCCACCGCCGACCACGACCACGACACGCCCCCCGGCGACCACGACCACGACACGGCCGCCGGCGACCACCACCACGACGCGGCCCCCGGCGACTACAACTACAACGGGGCCAGCAAGCGGGAGCGGAAGCTGGTGGCAGCCGCCACTCGGCAACGTCT
>DASXMT010000124.1:0-3410 GCA_036495505.1 Acidimicrobiales bacterium
CGGGACCGCGACCGAGGGAACTGGAGGCCCTGGGGGACGTCTCGGGCATGGACCTGGTCCACCTTCAGTGCCACTTCGGGTTGGACACCTTGGCCTGGGCTCGGGTCGGGGCGAGGGTCACCGGGCTCGATTTCTCGTCAGAGGCGGTGGCCACCGCCGCTGAGCTCGCCCGACGGGCTGGCCTCTCCGACCGATCGGAATTCGTGTGCGCCGATGTGCTCGACGCGTGCAACGCCCTCGGGCAACGGACCTTCGATGTGGTCTACGTGAGCCTGGGCGCCCTCTGCTGGTTGCCCAGCGTGGACCGCTGGGCGTCCCAGGTGGCGGGGCTCCTGCGTCCCGGAGGCCACCTGTACCTCCACGACGGCCATCCGCTGGCCTGGGCGTTGGGTGACCAAAGCCTGGTCGTCGAGCACGGCTATTTCGAAACTCAGACGCCGTTCGTCGATGATTCGGATGAGACCTATACCGATGCCACCCGGCCATTGGTCAACCGACGGAGCTACGAGTGGAACCACGGACTGGCCGAGACGGTGACCGCCCTGCTCGATCACGGGTTGCGCATCGACCGGTTGGAGGAGCACGACTGGCATGTGCATCAACGATTCCCGTGGCTGGTGGAAGAGGGTGCGGGCCACTGGGTTGCGCCGCCTGAGTTCCCGAAGGTCCCGCTGACGTTCACGGTGGTGGCGAGCCTCGCCGGTTAGAACCGCGCTCGTGGTGCCCCCCGAGTTTGCCTCGCGCTATCGGCGGGGAGGCTCGTCTTGTGGGCGCACCGTCCACCCTGCCTGTGAGACCTTGCGCGGCTCGTAGAACAGGCATCCGTCGGGGCAGGCGAAGGGAAACGGCTCGTTGGCGTTCATCCGGCAGCGCTCGACCTTTTCGTGCTGCCTGGTTGTCTGCATGATGTAGTGGCGGCAATCGGCATTAACGGACACGTCATATTGTGGCCCAAGCCAGACCACTGATTGGGGTCACCCCGCGGCGTGGGGCATCTCGGAGTGCCTGTATATGGGCATGAACCCGATGGCGGGCTTGGCGCGATCCCTGAGCCATCGGCGGGCCTCAGCGGGATGACGACCGGGATGGTGGCAAGATCCGGGGTTGCGAACCCGGCCCGTTGTCGTCGGTGCGGTAGCGTCGCTCACGTGGAACCCGTTCCCTCCACCAAACAGCTCCTCCGGTGGGGCGAGACGTTGGCGGCAATCGCCAGGACCGGTCTCGCCTTCACGGAATCCCTTTATGAGCAGGAGCGATTCGAGGAGATCCTGCGCGTCGCCGCCGACATCCGGGTCGCCGCCGACCAGGGCACCGAGGGTGCGGAGGACGCCGACGGTTTGGTGGAGGAGTGGCTCTCCACGGTGGGCAAGGGCGTCCCTGGCTACGTGACCCCCAAGGTGGCCGTCGGGGCCGCGGTGGGCAACGGCAAGGACGAGATGCTGCTGATCCAACGGGCCGATTCGGGGGTCTGGCTCTATCCCACCGGATGGGCGGACGTGGGCTATTCGGCGGCAGAGGTGGTGGTGAAAGAGGTCGAAGAGGAGACCGGGATCGAGGTCGAGGTGGAGCGGCTGATCGCCGTCCTCGATGGTTTGCGGATCGGCATGACCCGGATCCCGCTCTACTCGCTGGTATTCCAGTGCCGGCCCGTCGGCGGCACACTTCGGGCTCACCCGCTCGAGTGTGCCGACGTGGGTTGGTTCCCACTCGACAACCTCCCCCAGCCGCTGGCCGGCGCAGAGCGTTGGACCAAGCAGGTGTTCGCGGCCTTGCGGGGTGAGCCGGTCGAGGTGCTCTACGACCGAGTGAGACAGCCCATCTGGCGAGGCGACCCCGACGCTTCGTGAGCTAATAGAGGCCCACGACCATGAACGAGTGGGGACGCCAGACCTACGGGGATCCCTGTTCCTCATGCCGATTCAGCTGGGCGGCGCCCATGGCGGCGGTCCTGGCCACGATCGACGTTGCCCCGGTCGACTTCGAGTCTCTGGTGGCCGGAAGGACGGGGTCCGAGCGGATGCCCTCGCTGGCGTGGACGGTGCAGGCGTATATCTGGCACGCCGGGGACAACCTGCGGATCTGGGCGGAGCGCCTGGCCGGTACAGCATCGGCGGCCGGCGGCCTCGTCGCTGCCTACGACCAAGACCTCCTGTCCGAGGCCCGTGGCTACAAGGCCATGCCCCTCGGTACCGCGATCTGGTCACTGGCCCGCGCTACCGGTGATTGGCGCGAGGCGCGGCGGATGATCGGGGAGCGGGGTGACGTCTTGCTCGAGCATCCGGCCATGGGTTCGTTCACGCTGGCCGACGTCACCAGGCAAGTTGCCCACGACCTCCATCACCACCTCGAGGATGTTCGCAGGATCCTGTCCCATCAGGAGTCCTGACCGCGTTCTCGGGTCAGCCGGGTGGGTCCGAGCGGATCCGAATGGTCCCGAGTACTCGTGCCTGCGGCGCCCTCGTCGCTACACTCGCCATTTGTGACCGAACCATCCGGACAGGCCATGCAGGGCACATCGGCTCCAGGGGGCAACGGTGATCGCGGTCGGAATGTCACCGTGAGCGAGGCGCTCGAGGTGAGCGACGAGCTGGTCGCCGCGTTCAAGCACCTGGTGCCACAGCTGTCGTCCTCGTCTCCGGCCCCCACGGCTGCTCAGCTGGCCGAGATCGTGCATTCGCCCGCCACCGTGCTCTTCGTGGCCAGGGACGAATCCGGCGCCGTTGTCGGCTCGCTGACGTTGGCCATGTTCCGGGTTCCCACCGGGGTGCTGGCATGGATCGAGGACGTGGTCGTCGACGAATCGGCCCGGGGAGCTGGAGCGGGAGAGAAGTTGGTGGCCGCGGCACTGGCCCGCTCTGAGGAGGTCGGGGCCAAGTCGGTCGATCTCACGTCCCGCCCCAGCCGGGAAGCGGCCAATCGCCTGTACATGCGGGTGGGCTTCGAGACCCGTCAGACCAACGTGTACCGGTACAAGACGTCCGGAAGGTGATGCACCGCCATTGGCAGGGCGGACTCGAGTTGCAGGGTTCCGTCGAGTTCGGGGCGGAGCGACCGTCGAGCTCAGGGCGAGCGGAGATAGCGCACGTCGTGCCGTTGGAATTCGGGCCGTTGGAATTCGTGCCCTTGGAAGTCACGCCCTTGGAATTAGTGACCTTGGAATGAGAACGTTTCTGAGGCGCCGGAGGCCCCCGCCTTCGTCGACACACCAGCACTGCAGTGCCGCCAGTTTGACCGACTCGCAAGGAGACCCACATGGCCGACGTCCACGGAACCTGCGACAGCCGTTTTGAGGGGGTCCGGGAGACGCTGGCCAAAAGCCTCGACGCCGGCTCTGATGTCGGTGCCTCGGTCGCCGTGCTGGTTGAGGGCGAACCGGTCGTCGACATCTGGGGTGGCTTCGCCGACGAGGC
>DASXMT010000125.1:0-12708 GCA_036495505.1 Acidimicrobiales bacterium
GAATCGCGTCGGCATCACCGAGGTTTGCCAGTCGCACTTGCATCTGCCCGATGGTAGCGATGAGGCCAGCGGCACCGCCGGTACCCTGGTTCCGTGGCTATGATGGCCCGTCGCAGCTCGTCGAGCCGCACTGCCCCCTTAGCTCAGTCGGCAGAGCACAGCCATGGTAAGGCTGGTGTCGTCGGTT
Organism: Acidimicrobiales bacterium; assembly: GCA_036495505.1. GTDB lineage: Bacteria > Actinomycetota > Acidimicrobiia > Acidimicrobiales > RAAP-2 > DASXMT01. Next base: position 188 of record DASXMT010000125.1, read on the forward strand.
CGATTCCGACATGGGGCTCGCCCGTGGCGGCGTAGCTCAGTTGGTCAGAGCACACGGCTCATAATCGTGGGGTCGCCGGTTCGAGTCCTGCCGCCGCTACCACTTCGGGTCACAGAGGAACCAGTCACAGAAGAACCAAGGGATCGACCACACCGGCCGGTCCTCGCGAGCAGAGGAGCGCCACGTGGCGAAGAACGAGAAGCGGGTCCAGGTCACCCTGGCCTGCGAAGTGTGCAAGCGTCGTAACTACATCACGACGAAGAACAAGCTGAACGACCGCGAGCGGATCGAGATGAAGAAGTTCTGCAACTGGGACAGGCAGCACACGCTGCACAAAGAGACCCGCTGAGCCACCTGGCGCTACTCGCTCGCCTCCAGGGTGGCGGATCTCGGCATCGCCCCACGTCCCACCAGGATGCCGCTGGGAAGGGCCCTGGTTCGGGTGGTAGCCTTTCCTCCCGCCCCTGTGGTCGGCTGACCGTTCGCGTCTTCGCGATCGACAGAGGGCAGTAGCTCAACTGGTAGAGCACCGGTCTCCAAAACCGGCGGTTGGGGGTTCGAGTCCCTCCTGCCCTGCTCACCACCCGTGGCTCAGGGCAGAGGACGAACGGCACGTGAACCAAGAAATCAGGCAATGATGGTGGATGAGGGAGATTTTGGGGGCGGCACGGCGGTGGACACCCGCCGCGCGGCCAAGCGCCAGCCATTCCGGTTGGGCCAGTTCTTTCGCGAGGTACGATCAGAGCTACGTCAGGTGGCATGGCCCAATCGGCCCGAGGTCATCAACTACACGCTGGTGACGCTCTTCACCCTGTTGCTGTTGATAGCCCTGATATTTGTCCTCAACTACGCCTTTTCCAAAGGCATTTTCTGGCTGTTCAAGACGTGATCGGTGTGACTGTGACCCAAGAAGAGACAAATACGCCAGCCGAGGGTGACGGAGCCGATGGCGCCGTCGCCGTTGACGTGTCGGCAGATACTGCAAGCTCGGCGGCTTCTGACGCTGCTGTGACCGAGACCGAGGCCGAGGCCGAGTCCTCCGCCGAGAGCGAGTCCGCCTCCGAGAGCGAGTCCGCCTCCGAGAGCGAGTCCGCCTCCGCCGAGGAAGCTGAGGAGGATGCCTTCGACGAGGCCGAGGACGAGCCCTATGTCGTGAGCCCCTTCGACCAGCCCGGGAGCTGGTACGTCGTGCACACCTACGCGGGCTACGAGAACAAAGTGAAGTCGAACCTGCACAGCCGGACCGCCTCGATGAACATGGAGGACCGGATCTACGAGGTCGTCATCCCCATGGAGGACGTCGTCGAGTTCAAGAACGGCAAGAAGGTGGTGGTCCAGAAGAAGGTGTTCCCCGGTTACCTCCTCTGCCGCTGCGAGTTGGACGACGACAGCTGGTCGGTCATCCGCAACACACCGGGTGTTACCGGCTTCGTGGGCCCGGGGACCAAGCCCACGCCGCTGTCCCGCCGTGAGGTCGAGGGAATCCTCCAGGTGAAGGTGGAGGGCGGCGAGGCGCCGGTCAAGCGGAGCCGGCCACGCTTGGAGCACGAGGTGGGCGAGACGGTGCGGGTGAAGGAAGGCCCGTTCGCCGATTTCTCTGGCCAGATCGCCGAGATCAACGAGGACCAGCTGAAGCTCAAGGTCCTCGTCAACATTTTCGGTCGGGAGACCCCGGTCGAGCTCGAATTCAGCCAGGTCGCAAAGCTGTAGCCCGGCAGTACCACGTAAGGAGCACCACCAATGCCACCGAAGAAGCGCGTCCTCGCAGTCGTGAAGATCCAGCTGCCGGCGGGCGGGGCCACCCCGGCACCGCCCGTGGGTACTGCCCTCGGACCCCACGGCGTCCAGACCATGGAGTTCTGCAAGCAGTACAACGCGGCCACTGAGAGCCAGCGGGGTTCGATCATTCCCGTCGACATCACCATCTACGAGGACCGGACGTTCTCGTTCATCCTCAAGACCCCTCCCACTCCAGCCCTGCTCCGCCAGGCCGCCGGACTGGAGAAGGGTGCGGCCATCACCGGTCGCGAACAGGTCGGGACCGTGACCGACACCCAGATCGCCGAGATTGCCGCCATCAAGCTGCCCGACCTGAACACCAACGACGTGGACGCAGCCAAGCGTCAGGTCGCAGGCACCGCACGGTCGATGGGCATCGCCGTTACCGGCTGAGCCCACCCGGCTGCACAAGATCGAGGAAACGGAGAACCCCACAGTGTCCAGAGGCAAGAAGTACAAGGCGAGCATCGCCCAGTTCGACCGCGAGGAGCTGTACTCGGCCGTCGAGGCCGTTGACCTGGTCAAGGCCACGGCCAAGGCTTCCTTCGACGAGACCGTCGAGGTGGCTGTCCGCCTCGGCGTCGACCCGCGCAAGGCCGACCAGATCGTCCGGGGCACTTTGTCGCTGCCGGCCGGCACGGGACGGACTGCTCGGGTCGTCGTCTTCGCTGCCGGCGAGAAGGCTGCAGACGCCCGCAAGGCGGGAGCCGACGTCGTTGGCGCCGACGATCTGGTGGCCCGGGTGAAAGAGGGGTTCTTGGACTTCGACATCGCCATTGCCACCCCGGATCTGATGGGCCAGGTCGGCACCCTCGGTCGGGTGCTCGGCCCCCGTGGTCTCATGCCCAACCCCAAGACCGGCACGGTGACTGACGACGTCGAGAAGGCGGTCATCGAGTTCAAGGGCGGTCGGGTCGAGTACCGGACCGACAAGGTGGGCAACATCCACTTGCGGATCGGCAAGGCGTCCTTCGAGAGCGCCCAACTGCTCGAGAACCTGCATGCGGTGATGGATGAGCTGAATCGGGCCAAGCCGGCCTCGGCCAAGGGTCGCTATATTCGGGCGGTCACCGTCTCGTCGACGATGGGACCTGGAATCTCGATCGACCCTCTGCGGGCCCGCCGCACCGAAGACGAATTGGCGGCATCGGCGTAGATTGCAATCACCTGCAGGCCACCCCCGTGTGGCCGGTGGGGACCAGGGCGCGCTATCGTCCTACCGCTACAACTGAAGTTCGAACTGCCGTAGACCTCCGGTGTGCCCGTTTCTCGGTACCGAAGGGACCCTGTCCGGGTCCGCCTGATGAGGCGTTCCGCATGGAGCATCGGTGCTCCTGCGTCACCACTCGATGGTGTCTGCGGCCCGTGTCCGAGCGTGAGCTCTGGAGGGACCATGGACAATCCGAGGGCCGACAAAGTGGCCGTAGTGAACGAAGTGCGAGGACGCCTGGAGGCATCTGGAGGCGCCCTCCTCACCGAGTACCGGGGCCTGAGCGTCGCCGAGCTGGCTGAGCTGCGACGGGACCTGGCTCGCGCCGGTGGCGAGTACAAGATCTACAAGAACACGTTGGTCCGTCTGGCCGTGGCCGACAGCCCGCAGGCGTCCATTCAGGATCTGCTGACCGGACCCACGGCCATTGCTTTCGTCGACGGCGACGTAAGTGCGGTGGCCAAAGCGTTGCGTGACTTCGCCCGGAGCAACCCCAGCCTGGTCGTCAAGGGCGGCATCGTCGGAGACGGCCTGCTGTCCGCCGCGGAGATCACCGTCCTCGCCGATCTTCCGTCACGCGATGTCCTCCTGGCCCAGGTGGCCGGTGCGTTCGCTGCCCCCGTCCAGCAACTGGCTGGGCTGATCCAGGCGCTGCCCCGCAATCTGGCCTATGGGCTCTCTGCCCTCGTGGCCAAGCGCGAGGAGGAAGCCCCGGCTGGTTCGACCGAGGCAGTTCCCGCCGAGGCCGCTGAAGCCACGGTTGCCGAGACACCGGCTGCCGAGACTCCGGCTGCCGAGGCACCCGCCGCAGCACCCGAGACACCCGCCGCCGAGACACCCGCCGCAGCACCCGAGGCAGCAACCTCCGAGGCACCTGCGGCTGACGGAGGATCCGAGTAACCAGTTCGGCGACCGCCGGGCGATCCGGACGAACAGAGATCCAAGACCAAGCAAGTCAAGACCAAGCAAGTCAAGACCAAGCAAGTCAAGACCAAGCAAGTAAGGAGCAACAACGATGGCAGGCACCCTGACCAAAGACCAGATTCTGGATGGCATCTCTGAGCTGTCCGTTCTCGAGCTGAGCGAGCTGCTCAAGGACTTCGAGGAGCGCTTCGGGGTCACCGCAGCCGCCCCCGTGGCCGTGGCCGCCGCCCCCGCCGCTGGCGGCGGTGGTGACGCTGGTGGCGACGAGGACGAGAAGAGCGAGTTCGACGTCATCCTGACCGGAGCCGGCGACAAGAAGATCCAGGTCATCAAGGAAGTGCGTTCGCTGACCAGCCTCGGCCTCAAAGAGGCCAAGGACCTGGTGGACGGAGCCCCCAAGCCCGTGCTCGAGCGGGCCAGCAAGGAAGACGCCGAGAAGGCGAAGGCCCAGCTCGAGGGAGCTGGCGCCAGCGTCGAGCTCAAGTAGTCCGGTCCCGTCCCGGTCGCCGGTCTACGGCGGCCGGGGCACGGGTCAGCCTTCTCTGGGGCTCGAAAGCATCCTGACCAGGGCGTCTCCGTCGATCCTTGACGGGGGGCGGCCTGCCTCCTACCCTGAGCATGCCTAATCCGGGGGACTTATGTCCCCGCGGTTGTGAACGCGTGTCCATCCGTATAGGATGTCTAGTTGCCGTGCCGCTCTTGACGCCTTCTCTGCTTTTTCAGGCTGAATGACGCGCGCCTTGGCGCCCCTTCGACCGCTCCGGCGGTCGTTGTCGACCCTAAGTTCACAAAATCCACACCGATTTACCGACACGTCGCCCTGTACAACCCGCAACTGGGAGGAGTAGGCCGTTGCCTGCACGGTCCAAGAGCCCGGAACGTTTTTCCTTCGCCAATATTGACGAAGCCCTACCACTACCCGATCTGGTCGCCATCCAGCGTGATTCTTTCCAGTGGTTTCTGGACAAGGGTCTCGCCGAGGCGTTCAACGACATCAGCCCGATCGAGGACTTCACTGGCTCGCTGAGCCTGGAGCTGGAGTTCGACCCCACCGATCCCGACCTGCGCCCGCCGCCGAAGTTCTCGGTGGAGGAGTGCAAGGAAAAGGACATGACCTATGCCGCCCCGGTCTTCGTTAGGGCGCGGTTCATGAACGCCAGCACCGGTGAGATCAAGGAGCAGACCGTCTTCATGGGGGATTTCCCCGTCATGACGGACAAAGGCACCTTCATCGTCAACTGGACCGAGCGCGTGGTGGTCAGCCAGCTGGTCCGCTCGCCGGGTGTCATTTTCCAGCCCGGGCGCGACGCCAAGACCGTCTTCACCGGCACCATCCACCCCTATCGCGGTGAGTGGATCGAGTTCGACGTCGAAGCCAAGCCGTCCAAGGACGTCACCGCCGGCTGCCGCGTCGCCCGCAAGCGCCGGTTGTCCCTGTTCGTGCTGCTGCGCGCCCTCGGCTACGAGGATCAGGGCTTCCTGGAGCGGTTCGTCCGCCACTTCGATTTCCTCGAAGGCCAGTGGGAGAAGGAGCAGAGCCTCGCTCCGACCCGCGAGGAAGCCCTCCTCGAGATCTACAAGCGGGCCCGTCCCGGCGAGCCGCTCTCGGTCGAGTCTGCCCGCCAGTACTTCGAGAATGCCTTCTTCAACCCCAAGCGCTATGACCTGACCCGGGTCGGTCGCTACAAGCTGAACCGGAAGCTCGGTCCCGAGATCGAGCGGATCTCGGACATCCTGCAGATCGACTTGGAGCGCCCCTCTCCCACCCAGGGCGTCCTCAGCCCGTCGGAGATCCTGGCTTCGGCCACCTACATGCTCCACCTGGCCCTGCACATGGCCGATGGCGAGTCGGGGTACCGGATCGACGACCAGGATCACTTCGCCAACCGTCGCATCCGCTCGGTCGGCGAGCTCATCCAGAACCAGGTCCGGGTGGGCCTGTCCCGTATGGAGCGGGTGGTGCGCGAGCGCATGACCACCCAGGATGTCGAGGCCATCACGCCCCAGACCCTCATCAACATCCGTCCCGTGGTTGCCGCGGTGAAAGAGTTCTTCGGGACCAGCCAGCTCAGCCAGTTCATGGACCAGAACAACCCCTTGTCGGGGCTGGCTCACAAGCGTCGCCTGTCCGCTCTCGGACCCGGCGGCCTCTCCCGTGAGCGGGCCGGGTTCGAGGTTCGTGACGTGCACACCTCCCATTACGGGCGGATGTGCCCCATCGAGACCCCCGAAGGCCCGAACATCGGCCTGATCGGGTCGCTGGCCACCTACGCCCGGGTCAACGAGTACTGGTTCATCGAGACGCCGTACCGCAAGGTGGTGGAGGGTCAGGTCACCAAGGACGTGACCTACCTGGCTGCCGACGAGGAAGAAGAGCACGTCATCGCCCAGGCGTCCGCCGCGCTCGACGACGACGACCGCTTCTCCGAGGACAAGGTCCTCGTCCGCCGAGGCCCACAGGGCACCGGCGTTCGGGTCGGCGCGGTCACCACGTCATACGGGACCACGTCGGAGATCGACTTCGTGCCCCCGGCCGAGGTCGACCTGATGGACGTCTCGCCGAAGCAGATCGTGTCGGTGTCCACCGCACTGATCCCCTTCGTGGAGCACGACGACGCCAACCGCGCCCTGATGGGCGCCAACATGCAAAAGCAGGCCGTCCCGCTGGTGGTGCCCGAAGCGCCCTACATCGGGACCGGTGTGGAGGCACGCGCCGCTCGCGACGCCGGCGACGTTGTCCTGGCCGAGGCCGAGGGGACCGTGGTCGAGGTCTCCGGCGAGGCCATCACCGTCGAGTACAAGGCCGGGTCGAAGGACCGCAGCGGCTTCGACCTCGGTCGCAAGGTGTACCGCCTGGCCAAGTTCCGCCGTTCGAACCAGAACACGGCTATCAACCAGAAGGTCATCGTCGACGAGGGCCAGAAGGTCACCAAGGGCGAAGTGCTGGCTGACGGTCCGTCCACCCACAACGGCGAGCTGGCCCTGGGCAAGAACCTGCTCGTGGCCTTCATGCCGTGGGAGGGCTACAACTACGAGGACGCCATCATCCTCTCCGAGCGCCTGGTGAAGGACGACGTGCTCACGTCGATCCACATCGAGGAGCACGAGGTCGACGCCCGCGACACCAAGCTCGGTGCCGAGGAGATCACCCGGGACATCCCCAACCTGTCCGAGGAGATCCTGGCCGACCTGGACGAGCGGGGCATCATCCGCATCGGCGCCGAAGTCGACGCCGGCGATGTCCTGGTGGGCAAGGTCACCCCCAAGGGTGAGACGGAGCAGACCCCCGAAGAGCGCCTGTTGCGGGCCATCTTCGGCGAGAAGGCTCGAGAGGTCCGGGACACCTCGTTGAAGGTGCCCCACGGCGAGTCCGGCAAGGTCATCGACGTCCGGGTGTTCTCGCGGGAGGACAGCCACGAGCTGCCCCCCGGGGTCAACCAGCTGGTCCGGGTGTATGTGGCCCAGCGACGCAAGATCTCCGAGGGCGACAAGCTGGCCGGCCGACACGGCAACAAGGGCGTCATCTCCAAGATCCTTCCGATCGAGGACATGCCCTATCAGGCCGACGGCACGCCGGTGGACATCATCTTGAACCCGCTGGGCGTGCCCAGCCGGATGAACGTCGGCCAGGTGCTCGAGTCCCATCTGGGATATGCCGCCCGGTGGGGGTGGGAGGGCGCCGGCTCGTCGTCGACGGCTCCGCTCCGGGGTACCGAGACCAAGACCCGGCCGCGGACCGACCCGTCGGTGTGGGTGTCCACGCCGGTGTTCGACGGTGCGCACTGGGACGAGGAGGCTGATGCCGGGAAGCACCCGACCATCCAGCAGATCTTCGGCCGGCTCAACTCGGACTCTGCCGACGGCAACGTCCAGGTGGGCACGGACGGGAAGACCACGCTCTACAACGGGCGTACCGGGGACCCGTACGACAACCCCATCTCGGTGGGATACGTCTACATCTTGAAGTTGCACCACCTGGTCGACGACAAGATCCACGCCCGGTCCACCGGTCCGTACTCCATGATCACCCAGCAGCCCCTGGGTGGGAAGGCCCAGTTCGGTGGCCAGCGCTTCGGGGAGATGGAGGTGTGGGCGCTCGAGGCGTTCGGCGCCGCCTATGCCCTCCAAGAGCTGCTCACCATCAAGTCCGACGACGTGCTCGGCCGGGTCAAGGTCTACGAGGCGATCGTCAAGGGGGAGAACATCCCCGAGCCGGGTATCCCGGAGAGCTTCAAGGTGCTCATCAAAGAAATGCAGTCGCTCTGTCTCGACGTCGAGGTGTTGTCCACCACCGGCGAGGAGATCGAGATGCGCGAGCTGGACGAAGACGTGTTCCGCACGGCTGAAGAGCTGGGCATCGACATAAGTCGCCCCGAGCGTGGGTCGGATGAAGAAGATGCTCGGCGTGCAGCGGAAAGGGGTTTCTGATGTTGGATGTAAACAACTTCGATCAACTGAGGATCGGTCTGGCTACGGCCGACTCGATTCGTGGATGGTCCAACGGTGAGGTGAAGAAGCCGGAGACCATCAACTACCGGACCCTGCGTCCGGAGAAGGACGGCCTCTTCTGCGAGAAGATCTTCGGTCCCACCAAGGACTGGGAGTGCTACTGCGGTAAGTACAAGCGCGTCCGTTTCCGCGGCATCATCTGCGAGCGCTGCGGAGTCGAGGTCACCCGTTCCAAGGTCCGGCGCGAGCGCATGGGCCACATCGAGCTGGCCGCCCCCGTCGTCCACATCTGGTACCTCCGCGGTACCCGGAGCTGGCTGGCCTACCTCCTCATGGGCACCGAAGCCCGCGAGGAGCTGAAGGCCAAGCAGCTCGAGAAGGTCATCTATTTCGCCGCCAACCTGGTCACCTGGGTCGACGAAGCCAAGCGCCACGAGGACCTCCCCACCCTGGAGGCCGAGCTCCGCGACGAGCTGACCGACATCGAGCGCAAGCGCGACCTGGCCCTCGACGCCCGGTTCAAGGCCCTGGAAGAGGAGCTGGCCGAGCTGGAGTCGTCGGGCGCCAAGGACACCGAGATCAAGGCCCGGCAGCGCAACGTGGAAAAGGAGATCGGTAGCCTCCGCGACCGCTATCAGACCGAGCTCGAGCTGGCCCAGCGGGCCTTCGACGAGTTCAAGAGCCTGCACTCCCGGAAGATCCTCGAGGACGAGCTGCTGTGGCGCGAGCTGCGCATCCGCTACGAGGATTACTTCGAGGGGGGCATGGGAGCCGAGGCCATCTCCCGCCTGATCGAGCGCATCGACCTCGATGTCGAAGAGGTCAAGCTGCGCGAGATGGTCGACGCCGCCGACGGTCGCAAGCCCCTGTCGGCCCAGCGCCGCCAGAAGGCCATCAAGCGCCTGAAGATCGTGACCGCGTTCAACCGCCGCGACGAGCACGGACGGCGGGTCAACGATCCCCGCGCCATGATCCTCGAGTCGGTGCCGGTCATCCCGCCCGACCTGCGGCCCATGGTCCAGCTCGATGGTGGCCGGTTCGCCACCTCGGACCTCAACGACCTCTACCGCCGGGTGATCAACCGGAACAACCGGCTGAAGCGCCTGTTGGACCTGGGCGCTCCCGAGATCATCATCAACAACGAGAAGCGGATGCTCCAAGAGGCCGTGGACGCCCTCTTCGACAACGGCCGTCGCGGCCGCCCCGTCACCGGTCCGGGCAACCGGCCGCTCAAGAGCCTGTCCGACATGTTGAAGGGCAAGCAGGGACGGTTCCGCCAGAACCTGCTGGGCAAGCGGGTCGACTACTCGGGCCGTTCGGTCATCGTCATCGGCCCGACCCTGCAGCTCCACCAGTGTGGGCTGCCCAAGCTGATGGCCCTCGAGCTGTTCAAGCCCTTCGTCATGAAGCGGCTGGTCGACGCCGAGCTGGCTCAGAACATCAAGTCGGCCAAGCGCATGGTCGAGCGTCGGCGTCCCCAGGTGTGGGACGTGCTCGAGGGTGTCATCAAGGAGCACCCGGTGCTGTTGAACCGGGCCCCGACCTTGCACCGCCTGGGCATCCAGGCCTTCGAGCCCGTCCTGGTCGAGGGCAAGGCCATCCAGGTCCACCCGCTGGTGTGCACGGCGTTCAACGCCGACTTCGACGGTGACCAGATGGCCGTCCATCTGCCCTTGTCCGCCGAGGCCCAGGCCGAAGCGCGCGTGCTCATGCTGTCGGCCAACAACATCCTGTCCCCGGCCACCGGTCGCCCGATCACCGTTCCCACCCAGGACATGGTGTTCGGCATCTACTACCTGACCCTGGCCGTCGACGGCGAGAAGGGTGAGGGCCGGGTCTTCCGCCACGCCTACGAGGTCGAGGCGGCTTTCGATGCCGGTGACATCCACCTCCAGGCCAAGATCGTGATCCGGCCCGAGGCCGGCACTCCCTTGGCCCAGTCGATCGAGCGGGCCAACGACGTCGACGACGCCCACGTGGACGGCGATCGGGTGGAACTGGTGACGACGGCCGGCCGGTTGTTCTTCAACTCCGGCCTGCCCGACGGGTACCGCTTCATCAACGACATCGTGGGCAAGCGCAACATCTCCATCGGCTCCATCGTCGAAGAGGTTGCGGCCAACTATCCCAAGCACCTGGTGGCCGAGAGCCTCGACCGCATCAAGGCGCTCGGGTTCCGCTACGCCGCCCAGTCCGGTCTCACCATCTCCATCAACGACGTCCGTACGCCGCCGGACAAGCAGACCATCCTCGACCGCTACGAAAAAGAAGCGGACAAGGCTGAGACGCAGTTCAAGCGGGGCATCATCACCGATGACGAGCGTCGCCAGAAGGAGATCGAGATCTGGACATCGGCCAACTCCGAGGTGGGCCGGGCCATGGAGAAGTCACTCTCCAAGATCGCCTTCAACCCACTCGACATGATGGTCGATTCCGGTGCTCGAGGGAACGCCCAGCAGATCCGCCAGATCGCCGGCATGAAGGGCCTGGTCTCGAACCCCCGTGGTGAGATGATCCCCCGACCCATCAAGTCGTCGTTCCGTGAAGGCCTGTCCGTGCTCGAGTACTTCATCTCGACCCACGGCGCCCGCAAGGGACTGGCCGACACCGCCCTGCGGACCGCCGACTCGGGCTACCTGACCCGGCGCCTGGTCGACGTGGCTCAGGAACTGATCGTCCGCGAGGACGACTGCGGGAGCACCCGAGGCATCTGGATCGACAACATCGTTCCCGACGAGGCCGGCAGGCGCTCGTACCTGGAGACCCGGGTCTACGGCCGCATCACCGTCGACGACGTCGTGCTGTCGGACAAGTCGACGATCCCCGCGGGCACCATCCTGCTCGACGACGTGGTCGCCCGCCTCCGCGACGACCCGAATATCGACCGGGTCCGTACCCGTTCGGTGCTGACCTGTGAGGCCGAGCAGGGCATCTGTGCCGCCTGCTACGGCCAGTCGCTGGCCACGGGCATGATGATCGAGCTCGGTGAGGCGGTCGGCGTCATCGCCGCCCAGTCCATCGGCGAGCCCGGCACCCAGCTGACCATGCGTACCTTCCATACCGGCGGCATCGTGGGCGAGGACATCACCCACGGCCTCCCGCGGGTGGTCGAGCTGTTCGAGGCCCGCACCCCGAAGGGCGCCGCCGTGCTGGCCCGCCATTCCGGCGTGGTTCGCGTGGAGGAAGAGGAGAGCGGCCGCCGCATCACCGTGGTGGCCGACGACGGTGCCGAAGAGACGGTGATCGTGGCCCAGCGCGCCCACCTCGAAGTCACCGACGGTCAAGAAGTCGGTGCCGGTGACGCACTGGTCGAGGGCCCGAAGGACCCCAAGGAGCTGCTCGACGTCAAGGGCATCCGGGAGACCCAGCAGTACCTGGTCGAGGAGGTCCAGAAGGTCTACCGGGACCAGGGCGTGTCCATCCACGACAAGCACATCGAGCTCATCGTGCGCCAGATGCTGCGCCGGGTCCTGGTGGCCGAGCCGGGCGACGCCCCGTTCCTGCCGGGCGAGCGCGTCGACAACCGGTCCTACGCCGAGGTCAACCGGGAGCTGGTCCAAGAGGGCAAGCGTCCGGCCGAGGGTCGTCCCGAGCTGATGGGGATCACCAAGGCGTCGCTGGCCACCGAGAGTTGGCTGTCGGCGGCCTCCTTCCAGGAGACCACCCGGGTGCTGACCGAGGCGGCCATCGAGGGCAAGTCGGACCAGCTGTACGGCCTGAAGGAGAACATCATCATCGGGAAGCTGATCCCGGCCGGCTCCGGCATGGAGCGGTACCGGGACATCCGCCTGGAGATGCCTGGCGCCGAGGCCCTGCCCTTCTGGGCACTCGGGTCCGAAGGCGACGCCGGCACCGAGGACCTGGCCGCATGGCTCCGCGACACCGGTGGCGACGGACCGGTCGAGAACTTCAGCTCGGAGATCGACGCCAGCTGGCTGGGAGCGGTTCCCGGCGCCGAAGACGCCGAAGCTGGCTCGACCACCCCGAGTGAGGCGGTCCTGGGCGGTGGCGATCCCTCGCCGACGTCGGGCGAGGGCGAAGCCGAGACCGGCACCTGACCCGAAGGGGCCAGGATCCGGGGCCAGGAACCGGCGACGGAACCGGGCCAGCAGGATCCGGCAACGGGGACCCCGCTAAGAGGATCCGGCCGGCAACGTGA
>DASXMT010000126.1:0-1928 GCA_036495505.1 Acidimicrobiales bacterium
CTGCGCCAGTGTGGACTGGTCAGCCCGCCTCGGACCGGTCTTGACCGACGCCGCCTCTCTCCACCGAGGCAGTGAAGCCGACATCGAAAATGGTGCCCCCGGGCACTATCCGGTACCAAGAGTGAGTGGGCACCACGCCCCCAAGTCAGCGTGGACAGCTGTTCAGGTGGTGTCCCAGGACCATGCCCGTATGCCGTTGATGCCGTCGTGGTTGAGGGCCGGTCGCCCTGCTTCCGCACGGCCCTCGACGAGCACGCTCACACCCCGCAGCGAGACATCAATTGCCGCGTGCATTCGGGACCAGGACGCGCCGAACCGCGGAATCGGGCGTCACGCGTAGGGTGGACCGGTCATGGCCGGCCCAGCGACCGGAGAGGCATGAGTCCGACCCGGGACGGGCGAACGGACAACGCCGAATGGTGGTTCACTGTGGGTTAAAGGGAGCTTGAATGACCCTGAGAGCGCATCATCCCACCGGGACGGCCAAACCCGGCGAGCCAAATGACCGGCCAGCAGCCCCGGCCCCCCCGCCCCCGCCGCGTTGGCGGATGTGGCTCCTTCCTGCAGGCGTCCTTCTCACGCTTATTCTCCTCTCGCTCGTGCACACGTCTGGCACGACAACGAAGAACCTGACCTATTCGAAGTTCTTGTCCCAGGTCGAAGCGGGCGATGTCCGCACGGCGTCGGTCAATCCGAGCGGTGGCATCAACGGCACCCTCAAAGGGGGCGACGACTACACGAGCCAGATCCCGACGGCCATCAACGACACCCAGCTGGCACCGACGCTCAAGGCGCACGACGTCGACATCACTGGCGTCGGGCAGGGTTCGGCACTTCTGGCCGACCTGCTGTCATTCCTGCCGCTCCTCTTGTTCGTTGCCTTCTTCATCTGGATCGGACGCAGGAGCTCCAAACAGCTTGCCGGCGGCATCATGGGCTTCGGGGGCTCGAGGGCCAAGGTCTACGACGAGGAGAAGCCCACCACCCGGTTCGCCGACATCGCCGGCTACGAAGGCGCGAAGCGCGAGGTGGCCGAAGTTGTCGACTTTTTGAGCCACCCAGAGCGCTACGCCGCTGCCGGAGCCATCGGCCCTCGCGGCGTCCTCATGGTGGGCCCGCCAGGGACCGGCAAGACGCTCATGGCCCGAGCGGTGGCCGGCGAGGCCGGCGTTCCCTTCTTGGCACTTACCGGCTCGAGCTTCGTCGAGCTCTTTGTGGGCGTCGGAGCCTCCCGTGTGCGCGATCTCTTCGCCGATGCGCGCAAGCGAGCTCCATCGATCATCTTCATTGACGAGATCGACGCGATCGGCCAGCGACGAGGCGGTTCCATCGTGTCCAACGACGAACGAGAACAGACACTCAACCAGCTCCTCGCCGAGATGGACGGGTTCGACTCGACCACCGATGTCGTCGTCATGGCCGCCACCAACCGTCCCGAAGTGCTCGATCCGGCGCTCCTTCGACCGGGCCGCTTCGATCGAGAGGTGGAGATCGCATTGCCCAATCAGGCCGAGCGGGTGGCCATCTTGGCCATCCACACCAAAGGCAAGCACCTGGGCGAAGACGTGGACTTCAATGCCGTGGCCAGAGCGACCCCGGGCTTCTCGGGAGCCGACCTCGCCAACCTCATCAACGAGGCGGCGATCGTGGCGGTCCGTCACGACCGCGACGTCATCTTCGCCAGCGACATCGACGAGGCCAGGGACCGGATCATCCTCGGACGCCGGGACGCCTCCAATGCTCTTCTCCCCGAGGAGAAGCACTCCGTGGCCGTCCACGAGTCCGGTCACGCCCTCGTCGCGTTCCTCTCCGCTCACGCCGACCCCGTGGCCAAGATCACCATCCTCCCGGCCGGGCGAGCTTTGGGGGTCACCGAGCAACTGCCGCTCGACGAGCGCCACCTCTACTCGGAGAGCTACCTGCTCGAT
>DASXMT010000127.1:0-2682 GCA_036495505.1 Acidimicrobiales bacterium
ACCTGGCCGCCGCTCTCATCCTCCGAGCCCGCGACGAGGACCCACCCCTCCCCGCGGCCACGGTGCTCATGACGCCTGAGGTTGATCTCACCGAGTCCGGGGACTCGTTCCACACCAACCTGGGCGTGGACACCGTGTTGAGCGGGACCCTGATGCCGGCGAACCTCCTCTACGCCGGCGGCCACGATCTCGCCCATCCTTATCTTTCGCCCCTGTTCGGCGACTTTACCAAGGGCTTCCCGCCCACCTTGCTCACCACGGGTACCCGGGATCTGTTCCTGTCGAACACCGTCCGCATGCACCGAGCCTTGCGTGGCGCCGGCATCGCTGCCGAGCTCCACGTCCTCGAGGCAGCTCCCCATGGCGGCTTCTTCGGGACCGCTCCCGAGGACAACGCACTCATCCAAGAAGTGCGTCGTTTCTCCGACAGCCACTGGGCAGGCTGACCGACGGAGACGCCAAGCAACGACTAGGCCGTCCTCGGAGCATTCAGGGCACGGACAAGAGCGGTCCACCTCAGATTCCAGGCCAGTCGACCGATCGCCGAGTCCGGTGCGATGAGGTCGAAACCGTGAAAGGCCCCGGGATACACGTGCAGTTCGGTGGGAATGCCGGCAGCGAAGAGCCGACGGGCGTACTCGATGCACTCGTCGCGGAAGGTCTCTACTTCGCCCACATCGATCAGCGCCGGTGGCAGACCGGTCAGGTCGCTAGCGCGAGCCGGGGCAGCGTAGGGGGAGACCGAGTCACCGCCGATCCGATCTCCAAGCAAGGAGCCCCATCCCTGGGCGTTGTCACTGCGGTCCCAGACGACGGTTCCCTCATACTGGGTAGACGAGAAGGTCACCGACCGATCGTCGAGCATCGGTTCCAAGAGGAGCTGGAACGCCAGGTGAGGGCCGCCCCGATCCCGAGCAAGCAAGGCAGTGCCGGCCGCCAGGCCGCCACCGGCACTGGCGCCCCCCACTGCAATGCGGTCCCCGTCGATGCCATAGTCGGACGCGTGCGCCGCGGTCCACACCAGGCCGGCGTAACAATCCTCAACCGGAGCTGGATCGGGATGTTCAGGCGCCAGCCGGTATTCAACCGAGACCATGGCCACGCCGAGCCTCTCGGCTGCCCCGACCAAGAGGGCGTCGTCCATGTCCATGGAGCCGAACATCATCCCGCCGCCGTGCATCCAGTACAGAGCGGGCACCGGGTGAGTGGCACTGGTCGGCCGGTAGATCCGCATCGTCACATCTGGATCTCCCGATGGGCCGGGCACAGTGACGTCTTCGACGTGCACCGCGTCCGGACGCACGAGCGGCGTCGCATCAACCATGGCGCGGAGACCGGCTCGTAGCTCGCCGAGCTCGTCAGCATCGTAGCCGGACATGAGGCCCAGAACCCCGTCCAGGAATGGGCGCAATTCAGGATCGAGGTTGTCAATCGACATGGGCTAGAACCCTATCGGAATGGCGTACTCCGCCGCCTCGTGGGGCGGCTCACGAGCTGGCGGTGGACGTCCCGGGAAGGTCCTTCCCGCAGAAGGGTTGCGAGGAGGCGGGGACGAAACCCGTCTTGGTGGCTTGCATGAACCACGCGCACGTCTGCGCCGGGTCGTGACCGAAGATGGTGGAGAAGTTGATGGGTTGGGGCAAGAGACCATTGACGTTGTAGGACTTGAGGCCCCGGAGGTCCTTGACGACAGCCGTACGCGTGGGGTTCTTCCCCGCCAGCTGAAGGCCCTTGATCATGAGGTCCGCTCCCGCCCAGGATTCATACTGGCTGTAGGTGGGGAACTGGTTCTTGGAGAAACCAGCGTACTTCTGCAGCGCCGATGCCATCTGCAACGTGGCCGCATTGGGCAACGAGAACGGGCGGAAGAACGACAGGAAGTAGGCGCCCTGCACATCCTTCCACACCGGGGAGTTGATCACGTCGGGCTCGAAGCCGGTCGCGTACACGACGGACTTGAGTTTCACGCCCGCTTGTTGGAGCGCGGTGGCCAGGGCGAAGTTCGAATTGTTGTCAAGGGAAGGGACGATGGAGTTCACCCCTTTCTGCTTTGCGGTCAGGGCGGCGGTGGTGAAGTCAACCCCCCCAAAGGGAACGGTGGTGTCCAACACACCAACCTTGCCTCCCAGATGGGTGAAAGCCTGGGAGACCCCGATCGCCGATCGGCTGGACGACGGGGAGACGCCGTAGCCGTAGGTGCCAATCACCGTGCCGCCATGTGATTTGAGGAAACTGGCGATCAGGGTGTTCACCGGGTACTTCGGGTCGACACTGCCCAAGTCAGAGGCGAACATGTTGGTGTAGGGCTGTTGCCCCCATTCGGGTCCGTCGTTATAGGTGCCGGTGACCGGGACACCCGCCTGTTGGGGATACTTGGCCGCCTCGAAGAACAGAGGGCTTTCGGAGACGATGCCGAATGCCCCTTTCGAGATGGCATTCTGCACGGCGGTCACGATCAGCGTGGGACTTGTCTGGTCGTCGATCACCAGGGGCACGATCTTGTGGCCGTTCACGCCCCCTTGAGCGTTTTGCAACGCAATGCGAGCCTTGAATCCGGCGGGCGCCGTCGCGTTCTCGGATGCACCGGGGCCGGTGAGGTCGGTGACGAAGGCGATGGTGATTGGCGCCGGAGCTGCCGCTGCCGGTTGGGCGGACGCCGCCACAAGCATGAGCGGCAGCGTG
>DASXMT010000128.1:0-2352 GCA_036495505.1 Acidimicrobiales bacterium
GAGGTCGTGACCATGGGGTGGAACGTAGTCGGGATCGGGGTCCTGGCAGTCGCCGCCATTAAAGCGCGGTCGGTGGCCCTGGCTGGGTTCGGGCTGGACAGCCTCATCGAGATTGGCGCTTCCACTGTCGTGCTGTGGGAGCTGGCCGGTATGGACAAGAGCCGGCAGCGCCGGGCCATGCGTCTGATCGCCGGCGCGTTCGTGGTGTTGGCGGCTTACCTTGCAGTCCAGAGCAGTGTTGTATTGGCCGCCGGCTACCACGCCCGTCACAGCCCGCTCGGCATCGCCTGGACGGCAGTGACGGCCGCCGTGATGTTCGCCCTGGCCGCCGGAAAGTCGAGCACCGGGGCGGCCCTTGGCAATCCGGTCCTGCGTACCGATGGCAAGGTCACGACGGTCGATGGCATCTTGGCGATGACGGTGCTCGTCGGCCTGCTGCTCAACTGGGCCTTCAACTGGTGGTGGGCGGACCCGGCCGCCGGATATGTCCTCGTGTACTACGCCGTTCGGGAGGCCAGACAAGCATGCCGACACTGACGGTGAGCATCCCGTCAAACCGGACGATATAGGACTCCTACATCACACCGAGGCCGGTCTATTCTGACTGCAGGCCGTGACTGGCGCACCGAGGTGGAGCACCACCGGGGAGCGGTCTCGCAGCAACTGTGAGCAATGAGCCGAGCGCCTGGGCGATCCCATCGACCAGGAGGCTCCTATGTCACCAGCACCGTTCGACGCCAAACTGATGGACGGAACCACCGTCTCGCGAGCATTGTTGGCCGAAACTGCGCAGCGAGCAGACCGGTTCACCCGGGAAGCGGGTCGGCCGCCCTGTCTTGCCGCTGTGCTGGCAGGTGAGGATCCGGCCTCGGTGACCTACGTAAAGATGAAGCAGGCCAGATCGAGCCAGGTGGGTATCGACTCCCGGCTAGTACGGCTCCCGGCGTCTGTTTCGATGGCCGAGGCGGTTGGCGTGGTCCATGACTTGTCCGACGACCCTACGGTCGACGGCATCCTGGTCCAGCACCCCGTCCCTGCCCACGTAGACGAAAGGGAGGTGTTCGAGGCCATCGCCCCAGCCAAGGACGTGGATGGCGTCACGACGCACTCCTTTGCCGCGATGGCTTTTGGGCTGCCGGGTCCGGTTTCGTGTACCCCGGGCGGAATCATGCGGCTCCTGGATGCCTACGACGTCGAGTTGACTGGCAAGCACGCGGTAATAATTGGTCGGAGCCCGATCCTCGGCAAGCCGGTCGGGATGCTCCTACTGGGGAGGAACGCGACGGTGACCTACTGCCACTCCCACACCCAAGGGCTCCCCGAGATTGTGCGCAGCGCGGATGTGGTTGTGGCGGCCGTCGGTCTGCCCCGCTTCGTGCGAGGCGACTGGCTCAGACCGGGCGCGGTTGTGATCGATGCTGGCTACAACGAGGGCATGGTGGGCGACGTGGCCTTCGATGAGGCGCTCGCCAAGGCCAGCCTGCTGACGCCGGTTCCAGGTGGGGTCGGGCCGATGACCATTGCCGTTCTCTTGCATCAAACCGTTGCCGCGGCCGAGGGTCTGAACCGCACCAAAGCTGGGCACATCGATTAGGCGCCAGCGCAGGACCACTCGCCACCCTGGAACGAGCATCATGATCACGACGTGGAGGATGGAACGGTTGAGCGCATCACCACACCGACTGCCCGACGTCGTCACGATGGTCCGGGAGTATGTGTTGCTAACCGACGCCTGGACGAATCGGGGCGGTCCGCCGACTGAGCTTCCGGAAGTCTTCAAGGCTGAGCTTGAGCGTCTACCCCTGCCGGCAGCGCCTCCCATGGGAGAAACGATCATCTGTATCGGTGCGGACGGACGACCTGTCGGGCAAGGACTTCTGATCCCCTTCGATGACTCTCGGGCCGAGATCAAGCGGCTCTATGTCAGGCCACCACATCAAGGCCACGGTGCAGGCAGGACGCTCGTAAGAGAGCTTCTCGAGTCCGCCCATGCTCTCGGCTACCAATCCGTCGTCCTCGACGTCATGCCGGGGCGGGAAGGGGCGATTCGGCTTTACGACGATATGGGGTTCGTGAATACCAAGCCTTTCCGCACCTACGAGCACCACAACATGATCTTCATGCGTCGGTCCTTGTGAAAGGTCCACCACCCGACCCTGACAGGACCACCATCTAAAAAGACCTGGCGTTCCAAAAACGAAGGTTTTGCGCACACCGGTTGAACCCGCCCGGGGAACTATCGAAATCTGTTGAATGAAGTGACACGGCAAGCTGTGTCCACCGCTCGGCAAATGGGCAAATCGTGGGACTCGATCGCCGACGCCGTTTGGAACAAGTCGGCAGTCGGCATGG
>DASXMT010000129.1:0-14659 GCA_036495505.1 Acidimicrobiales bacterium
CGCGCCGGCCTGGGCTGAGGGAGTGGGAACGGGATGAGCGTATGGTGGGGTCGATGACCGACGAGCCGATGACGGCCCTGCGATGACGCGCCGCCTGATGCAGGGCAGCGAGGTCATCGCCGACGCCGCCATCCTGTCCGGGTGCCGGTTCTTCACCGGCTATCCCATGCTGCCGTTCACCGAGCTGCTCGAGAACATGGCCCGCAAGCTCCCGTCGACCGGCGGGGTGTGCATCAATGCCAACAGCGAGATCGAGGCCGTCAACATGGCCCTAGGGGCGGCCGCCACCGGCGCCCGGGCCGGCACCGGATCGTGCGGTCAGGGCCTGGCCCTCATGCAAGAGGGCATCGCCGAGCTGGCCCTGAACGAGTTGCCCCTGGTCGTGTTCAACATGGCCCGCGGCCAGCAGGACTACTTCCAGGCCACCCGGGGCGGCGGCTGGGGCGACTACCGGACGATCACGCTGGCCCCCAAGGATGTTCCCGAGGCCGCCGCCCACACCCAGCTGCTCTACGACCTGGCCGATCGCTATCGCACCCCGACCATCCTCTACGGCGACTACGTGATCGCCCACACGTCGGTGGGCATCGAGATGGAGACACTCGACTTCGACCCGCTCCCGGCCAAGGACTGGGCGCTCGACGGGTCGATGAGCGGCACCGGGCAGGCGCGGCAGATCTGGACGTGGGCTCGGGGCAAGCCCAACACGCCCGGCCCCGGCCCGAACCAGTCCTGGCAGACCATTGCCGAGAAGTACGAGGAGATTGCCAGAGTCGAGCCCCGGTTCGAAACCCACCGGACCGAGGACGCCGAGATCCTGGTGGTCTCGTTCGGGACGACGGCCATCTTCGTCGATCGGGTGGTGGACGAGCTCAGGGCGGAGGGAGTGCGCATCGGATCGTTCCGGCCCGTCACCCTGTGGCCGTTTCCCGGCGAGGCGTTGGCCGAGGCCACGAGACGCTCCTCCCAGGTACTGGTATACGAGCTGAACGCCGGCCAGATGGTCGACGACGTCCGCATGTACGCCGCTGACCGATCGGTCATACGCTCCATCGGAGGGGTGTCCCAGGACACCACCGGCATGCGACAGGGCGACCTGTTGCATGCCGACCAGGTCCGCACGCGTGTCCAGCGCGCAATTGCCGAGCCGCACGCTGCGGTGCCGTCAGGGAGGACACCGTCATGACCACCATCGACACCAGCTCGATCCCCGATCGGCCGTCACGGCAGGTGGTGGGGTTCAAGCCCGAGCTCCTGCAGTCGGGCGACCATGAGCTGTGCCCGGGGTGCGGCCATCCCGTGGCCTGGCGGCTGGTGCTCGACGTCATCGCCGAGCTCGAGCTGTCCAACCGGAGCATCCTCATCGCCGGTCATGGTTGTTATACGCAGATGATGAAGCTGAGCGACCTCGATTCGCTCCAGTGCCTCCACGGACGGGCGCCGGCGGTGGCCACCGGGGTCAAGCGCATGGTTCCCGACGCCGCCGTGTTCACCCTCCAAGGCGACGGTGACATGGTCAGCGAGGGGCTGCACGAGGTCCTCCACGCCGCTGCCCGGGGCGAGCGGGTCACCGCGTTGCTGTTCAACAACGGTGTGTTCGGCGACACCGGTGGCCATCTCACCGCCACCACCGTGATCGGCCAACGCACCAAGACCAGCCTGGAGGGGCGCGACGCCGAAGCACACGGCTACCCCATCGACGTGTGCCGGCTCATCGCTCAAATGGAGGGAACGGCGTATGCGGCCCGCGGCGCGGTCAACACGGCGGGGATGGTGGCCCGCACCAAGCGGATGATCAGTCGGGCCGTCGAGCTGCAGATGGCCGGGGCCGGGTTCACGTTCGTCGAGGTCCTGACCATGTGCCCGACGGGCTGGTTCGTGCCCACCCCCGAGGGCCCCGACTACCTCGAAGAGTCGATGATGGAGACGTTCGGCATCGGCGAGCTGAAGGCGCCGGAATAGAGAAGTGCCGAGCTGAAGGCGCCGGAGTAGAAGAGCCTCAGTTAGGGCGCCGACCGGTGACGGCTACCAGGCCTGGCCGTAGGTGTCCCGGTGGGCCCGTTCGCTCACCGGCAGTCGCCGGGGCGGACCGGGGGCCTTGGCCGGCCAGCCGATGGGCACCACGGCCATGGGCCGGACCGAGGGGGGAAGGGCCAACAGGTCACCGAGCTCGTCGGCGAACAACGTGGCCAGCGTGGTCATGGCTGATCCCAGGCCGAGGGCGGCAGCCGACAGGAGCAGGTTCTGGGTGGCGGGAAAGACCGATGCCGGAAGAGTGGATGCCAGGCCGATGTGGGCATCGCCGCACACCACCACGACGACGGGAGCGGACTGGATCCCCCCTTCGGCCCCTTGCCCCACCTCCTCCAAGAGGGACGGAGGGAGCCGGCCCTCGGAGTGCTGCCGTCCGCCGCCCTGCCAGGCCCGGAGGGTCAGGTCACCCACCTTTGCCCGCAGGTCGGCGTCTCGAACCACGATGAACACCCACGGTTGGAGGTTCTCCGCGCTCGGTGCATGGGTGGCGGCGCGTAGGCAGCGATCCAGCAGGTCCTCGCTCACCGGTCGGTCGGAAAACGCCCGGCAGGCACGTTGGTGCAAGACGACGTCGAAGAACTCCCGTGAGGCCGTCGCTCCCTCCGGATCGGTCATAGAGCCCCCTCGTGGCGGTCAGGTCCCCTGGACGGCACCCCGTAGCGCCGAGCAGAATCTAGCCCTATATCCGGTGGCGGCAAGTGGGCGAGTGTGGGGATGTTGGCCTACGTTGTGCGCATGATCCGTTACTCCGTTGGTGACGACAGCGTCGCCCGTCTGGTGCTCGACCGACCGGAGGCGAAGAACGCGCTGTCTATTGAGATGCGCGACGAGATCGTGGCCCGCGTGCGCCAGGTGCGGGCCGACAACGATGTCCGGGCCCTGCTCGTCACCGGGGTCGACGATGCCTTCTGCGCCGGCATGGACCTCCGGGCTTCCACCGTGTCCAAGGCGGGCGGGTCCGGCTTCGACCCCCGGGCGACCAGCGAGGCCCTTCGCCTCGGCGTCCAGGCGTTCATCCGCGAGCTGTGGGAGCTCGACAAGCCCACGGTGGCCGCGGTGAACGGCACTGCTGTCGGCCCCGGCGCCCACCTCGCCCTGGCCTGCGACTTCGTCCTGGTCTGTGACGATGCCCGGTTCGTGTGGTCGTTTGCCAAGTGGGGCCTGGTGGTCGACGCCGGCGGCGCCTACCTCCTGCCCCGTTTGGTCGGCTTGCCCCGGGCCAAGGCCATGGTCATGCTCGGAGAGGGTGCGAAGGGCGCTGAGGCCGTGACTCTGGGCCTGGCATACCGGTGCGTCCCCACCGTCGATGACCTGCAGCGGGAGGCATCAGAGCTTGCGGCCAGGCTGGCCGCCGGGCCGACACGATCGATAGGCCTGTCCAAGCAGCTGCTCAATGCCACATTCGAGACCAACCTGCCCACCTCCCTCGAGCGCGAGGCCCAGGCCCAGGCCATGGCCACCATCTCGCCGGAGATGGCCGAGGGAATGGCTGCCTTCGCCGAGCGCCGTAGCCCCGACTTTCGGGGTGCCCGATGAAGCCGGCGCTGACCCCCGAGACGACCCTGCCCGTGATCCCCCACTGGATCGACGGGAGGGCGGTGACGCGGTCGCCCGAGCGGTGTGGCGACGTGTTCGATCCGAGCACCGGCCGGGTCACCAAACAGGTGGCGTTCGCCGCCGCCTCCGATGTGGACGAGGCCGTGACCGCCGCTCGCCGCGCCTTCGATTCCTGGCACCAGACGTCGCTGGCCAAGCGGACCAAGGTGCTCTTCGCCTTCCGCGAGCTGATCCACCGCAGGGCCGACGAGCTGGCCGCCATCATCACCTCCGAGCACGGCAAGGTGACGAGCGATGCCTTGGGCGAGGTGGCCCGCGGCATCGAGGTGGTCGAGTTCGCGTGCGGCATCTCCCAGCTCATGAAAGGCGGGTTCACCGAAGGGGCGTCGTCGGGGGTGGATGTGTTCTCCATCCGCCAGCCACTCGGTGTCGTGGCCATCATCAGCCCGTTCAACTTTCCGGCCATGGTGCCGTGCTGGTTCTTCCCCCTGGCCATCGCCACCGGCAACACGGTCGTCCTCAAGCCGAGCGAGAAGGATCCCTCGGCCGCCAACTGGATGGCCGCCCTGTGGGCCGAAGCCGGGCTTCCCCCCGGTGTCTTCAACGTCGTCCACGGCGACAAGGTGGCGGTCGACGGCCTCTTGGGCCATGCCGACGTCAAGGCGGTGTCGTTCGTGGGCTCGACCCCCATCGCCCGTTACGTCTACGAGACGGCCACCGGCAATGGCAAACGGGTCCAGGCTCTCGGTGGCGCCAAGAACCACATGGTCGTCCTGCCCGACGCCGACCTCGAGATGGCCGCCGACGCCGCCGTCAACGCCGGGTTCGGGTCGGCGGGGGAGCGCTGCATGGCCATCTCGGTCCTGGTCGCCGTGGACCCGGTGGCTGACGACCTCATAGCCAGGATCACGAAGCGCATTGCCGCTCTGACCGTGGGGGACGGGCAGCGGGGAACCGACATGGGGCCCTTGGTGACCGGGACCCATCGCGACAAGGTGATGTCCTACCTCGATGCCGGCGTCGCCGCGGGGGCCACCTTGGTGGTCGACGGTCGAGACACGGACATCGACGGCGACGACTCGGGCTTCTGGTTGGGGCCGACCCTCTTCGACCGGGTCACCCCGGACATGGCCCTCTACGTCGATGAGATCTTCGGACCCGTGTTGTCGGTGGTCCGTGTGGCCACCTATGACGATGCCCTGGGCCTGGTGAACGCCAGCCCCTACGGCAACGGCACGGCCATCTTCACCAACGACGGGGGAGCGGCCCGGCGCTTTCAGAACGAGGTGGAGGTGGGCATGATCGGAATCAACGTGCCCATTCCGGTCCCGGTGGCGTACTACTCCTTCGGGGGGTGGAAGAGCTCGCTGTTCGGCGACACCCATGCCCACGGCACCGAGGGCGTGCACTTCTTCACCCGCGGCAAGGTGGTCACCAGCCGGTGGCGCGACCCGAGCCCGGGCCAGGTCAATCTGGGGTTCCCCCGTAACGACTGAGTACTGGCGCCGCCCTGATCAGGACGGGACAGAGGTCTCGGCGAACTCCAGCAATTGCGGGGCCAGCAGCGGCCAGCGCTCGAAGAGGAACCCGGTACCGCTGCTGGCCGCGTCCGATCGCTGGTTCCACTCCTCGTCGCCCCAGGGGGGCTCGACCAGGCGAGACCCGACCATCAGCTCGTGGAGGCGCTCCGAGGTGGCCCGGGTGTGGTGGGGGTCGCTGACCCCGCTGCGGAAGATCAAGGTGGGAACGGTGACCTTTGGGTACTGGTCGTCGGGCATCCCCGGCACCAATGCGTTGGGATTCGGGCAATAGGCCTCCATCCACCGTTCGAGCGTCTCGATGAAGGCGCGGGGGTCGAGGCCGAGGAACCGCTCCTGGTTGGCCGGGTTGCGCTCGAGCACCTCGTTCCACTCGGGCAGCTTCACCACGGCCTCCATCCCGCCCCGCCACGCGGCGCGAATGGACTCGCCGCAATAGACCAGAGCCAGGCCCATCAAGCCGTAGGTGCCGCCGGAGATCCACACCATGGCCAGACCGGCAGCCACCTCGGGGTGCCGGGCCACGGTGAGGAGCGAGATCCGCGAACCGCCCGAGCCCCCGAAGATCACCGCCGGCGTCATGTCGAGGGTCTGCAGCAGGCCGGCCAATCGGTCAGCTTGCATCTCCGACTCGGACGGCCCCGTGAAGACGACGTCCGATGCGCCGGTGTTGGGTCGGTCCCAGATGAGGACCTGCTTGCCGCGTGCGGCCAATGACTCGGCCAGCTGGCGGAGGCAGGGCGTGTCCTTGCTGAACCGACCGCCCGGGGTCAGTACCCACGGTTGGCCGCCCTCACCGATGATCTCGTAGCTGATCGTGCCGTCTTCGATCTTCACCGTCGACATTGTGGATTCTCCGTCCTTGTGCCGGCTTGCCCGGTTCACACTAGGTGGCTTCATGACTTGACTTGGTTGCTGTGACATCGACGCTGGCCTCGTTGACGTACGTGCGCAGGGCCTCGCGGTCCGGCTTGCCCAAGCTGAGGAGGGGAAAGGAGTCCATGTGCACGACGCGCTCGGGCGTCTTGAACCGGGCGATTCCCTGATCGGCGAACCAGGCTTGGCAGGCCTCGAGGTCGAAGGGAACGGTGGCGACCACGCAGGCGGCCACCCGCTCACCGAGCCGTTCGTCGGGATAGCCGACGACAACGGCCTGGCCGATTGACGGATGGGACTCGAGCACGCGCTCCACCTCGGCGGGCACGATGTTCTCGCCCCCGCGGATGATGAGCTCCTTGATGCGACCGACGATGGTCAGCCAACCCTGCTCGTCCAGGGTGGCCAGGTCCCCGGTGCGGAACCAGCCGCGATGCATCGAGGTGGTCGTCTGGGTTCGGTCGGCGTAGCCGCAGAAGAGCTCGGGGCCCCGGAGCAGCAGCTCGCCGGTTTCGCCTGCGGGCATGGCGCGCCCGCTCTCGGGATGGACCACGCGGAGCTCGGCATCACTCACCGTTCTGCCGTCGGTGCGTCGAGCCCGGTCGGGAGGATCGCTCCAGGTCGAGGTGGTGACGGTGGGCGCCTCCGTCGAGCCGTAGGTTCGCTTCACCATGGCGCCGAAAGCCGATGCCGTGCTCTCGACGAATTCGGGCCTGGTGGTCATGGAGCCCACGGAGATGATCCGCAGGGTGGACACGGCCCGGCTCGAGAAGGTCGCGGCGCTGGCCATGCTCGAGAAGAACGTCGGTGGCCCGATCATGAAGGTCACCCCCTCGTCCTCCACCACCTCGAGCGCCCGGTCGGGATCCCAGCGTTCCATCAGGATGGTCCGCATCCCGACGGCGGCGGGAATGAGCACACCGCTCAACAGGCCGGAGATGTGGGACAGGGGT
This sequence comes from Acidimicrobiales bacterium, assembly GCA_036495505.1. Lineage (GTDB taxonomy): Bacteria > Actinomycetota > Acidimicrobiia > Acidimicrobiales > RAAP-2 > DASXMT01. Next base: position 6,959 of record DASXMT010000129.1, read on the forward strand.
GCGGGCATCAACACGACGTCGGACGAGCGCAGCCCGTGGGCTGTGGCCATGACCGATGCTTTGTAGGAGAGGGCCCGGTGGCTGTGGAGCACGGCCTTGGGCTCGCCGGTCGACCCCGAGGTGAAGAGGGCGACGGCGAGGTCCGAACCTCGCACCGGGCTCCGGAGTACCGGGGCCGAGCCCATCAGCGTCTGCCAACTGTCCGTTCCCAGTTGAGCGAGGACCGTGCCAGGGCGATCCTGCAGGCCCAGGCCGGACCCGGCCAGCACCAGGGAGGGGTCGACCGCTTCGACCAGCCGGGCTGTTTCCGACGGTCCCGTCTGATGGTGGACGGGAACGGCGACAGCACCCAGCCGCCAGCAGGCCCGGAACAAGAGCAGGGCCTCGGTGCAGTTGGGAAGCTGCCAGGCCACTGCGTCCCCCCTCGCCACCCCGGCGGCGCGCAACCCGCCGGCCAACGAGGCGACGGCGGTGGACAGCGCTTCGGCGTCCAGCCGGGTTGATGAGTCGGCCACCGCCGTGCCTTCGACGACGGGGTGGTCGGCAGCCAGGCGATCGAGCGACGGCACGTCCCAGCACCCGCCCGATTGCAGGTACCGAGAGCTGGCCACCTGTCGGTGTGTAGCCCGGAGCCTCATCGGCGCGTCCTCGGCCTACCTCTCGAGGGCGCGGGCGACGAGGACGGTTCAAGCGACGTTGGTGAGCAGCAGGCAGCCACACGTATTCCCTCCACCGGCAGCCACGGCGGCCACCGCTGGTCGAGTGGGCAGCTGACGGTCGCCAGCTTCGCCCCGCAGTTGCACGCAGGCCTCGTGGAGGAACCCATAGCCGTGGAGTCGCCCGCCCGACAACTGGCCGCCGTTGGTGTTGAGGGGCAGGACGCCGTCGCGGGCGATCCGCTGGCCGCCCTCCACGAAGGGTCCACTCTCGCCCACCGGACAGAGCCCGAGCGCCTCCAGCCACAGCATGGTCAAGTAGCTGAAGCCGTCGTAGAGCTCGGCCACGTCGACGTCGGAAGGCGTCAGCGAGGTGCGGGACCACATCTGGGCGGCGGCGTCGGCGCCAACGGTGCGGGTGGGGTCGCGCAGCTGATCCCAGCTGGGCCGGTCGTGCATGGCGGCGCCCATGGCCTCGATGTAGATCGGCTCCTTGGCCAGATCGACGGCTCGCTCCCGACGGGAGACGATCACCGCAGTGGCGCCGTCGCACGGGACGTCGCAGTCGAAGAGACGGAGCGGGGTGGTGATCATGCGGGAATTGAAGTAGTCGTCGAGCGACATGGGGTCCCGGTAGATGGCATTGGGGTTCAGCGCCGCGTTGCGCCGTGCGTTTAGCGCGATGTGGGCCAGCTGTTCCGGGGTGGTTCCGTACCGGTCCATATGGGCCTGGGCGAACAATGCCACCCAGCAGGCAGCAGAGGCCGAGCCGAAGGGCAGTGTCCATTGCTGAAAGCCGGAGGCGTAGTAGTTGCCGCCGCCACCGCCCATGCTGATGCTGGCCCGACCGCCGCTTCCTTGGGCGCTGCCCTCCCACACCGATCGAAAGCACAGGACGTGGTTGGCCATGCCCGCTCCCACCGCCATGCACGCCTTCATGACCGACCCCAGCTGCCCCGAGGTCTCCACCCCGCTGTCGTACCAGTCCACGTCGAGTCGGAGCGCGTCCATGACATCGATGGCGCCGGCACCGGTGAACCCCTTGGGTACGCCCATTGCTCCGGGATAGGTCGAGACCCCGTCGATGTCGGCCAGGCTGAGCCCGGCGTCGTCGATGGCGGCCAGGCACCCGTCCAGGGTGAGCTCGAGGGGATCTCGTCCCAACCGCCGTCCGATGTCCGACTGGCCCACACCCGAGATCGCACAGCGTTTCTCTGCCCGGTCGTCATGAGTTGACATCTGCACCTCCAATCGGTTCGAAGAGCGGCAACCACACGTCGCCGTTGGGGTCCTCGTGGTGTTCGAAGACGACCTGCACGTCCATTCCCCCGTGCACCGAATCAGGGGGGCAGTTGACGATGTTCGTGGTCAGCCGGAGCCCCTCCTGTTCGACCATCTCCACCAGACCGATGACGTAGGGCAACTCGACGCCAGGGAGCCAGGGATGATGGTTGACGGTATAGCTGGCCACCGTGCCCCGACCGCTCACCGGTTCGGGAGCCACGTTCTTCGACCGATCGAGCGGACAGATGGGAGTGGGCGGGTGGATGTAGTACCCGCACTCCTGACAGCGGAGGAAGACGAGCTGACCGTCGCGACCCCCCTGCCAGAAATGTCGGTTCCGATCGGTGAGCTCGGGCAGTATGCGAAACGGTGTCGCAGCTTCGGTCATCGATCCCCCCTGGTTCCCCGTGGCGCCGGACGCGGCGGAGCATAACCCGACGCCAGGAGACGCTGTCCAGTCATATCGCCACTCCCTCCGGGGACGACTGCACGGCCACCGACTCGGCCAGCAGCTCGGCGATGGTCGTCTCGTCCAGGCCCACCGCGGACAGGACCTCTCGGGTGTGCTCGCCCAATGCCGGCGGTGCGCGGTCCAGGCTGACCTCCAGGTTTCCCAGGCTCCACAATGCACCGACCTGCTCGAGTTGTCCCCACTCGGCGTGGCGGTAGGAGGTGACGAGCCCCAGTATCCGATTCTGCTCGTCGTCGAGGAAGGCTTCGCCCTGATCCAGGCGGACCGGCTCGCACGGAACGCCGCCGGCTCGGAGGTCTCGCAATGCGTCGTCACACCGGGTGCCAGCCAGGCGCGAACCGATGTCGTTCGGAGCTGATGCCCCGAGCACCGAGCAGGCGCTGGCCAGTCGGCCGTCGTCCTGGGCGCAAAGAGCGATCCATCCGTCAGCCACGGGGTAGATCCGGTAGCCGGGGGAGAGGCCCATCTGCTCGTGATCAAGGGGAGCAGCGGGCACGGCCAGTTGACCGTCTTTGAGGTAGGTCTCGCTGTTGGTGAGCACGCCGCCGCCCAGGAGGGACCCGGTCACCTTCTGACCGTGCCCGGTCCGGTCCCGGTGCCATACGGCCAGCAGCGTGGCCACGGTGGAGGCCATAGCGCAGAGGTGGTCCATGAAGCCGAACCGGAACCACATGGGATCGTTCCCCTCGCCGCCACCGAGGACCTCCCAACCGGCGGCGGCTTGGAACAGCTGGTCGTAACCTGGCCAATCGGCGCGCTCACCCTCGGGCCCGTACGAGCTGGCGTGGCAGAAGACGATCTCGGGATTGATGGCTCGGATGGACTCGTAGTCGAGGCCCAGTCGGCGGGCGGCGGGCATCCGCAAGTTGTGGTGCACGACGTCGGCCCAGCGAACGAGGCCCTCCAGCGCCGGGCGCGCCGCCGGCGACTTCAGGTCCAGGGCCACTCCTCGTTTCCCGCGCTGACACGAGGCGAATACGCGCTGGACGGGACGCATCTGGTCTCCGGTGGTCGCCTCGACTTTGACCACATCGGCGCCCAGATCGGCCAGCAGCATCGGGCCGAGCGGTCCGGCCAGGAAATTCCCGAAGTCGAGCACCTTCAGCCCCTCGAGGGGCCAGCGCACCGGTCCGTTGAGCGTTGGGGTGGACGGCCCACGTGGGTTCAGGGGCGAGGCGTTCAGCACTTCCTCGGTGTGCTCGCCCAGGGAGGGTGCGTGCCGGGTCACCCGCGACGGAGGGATGGTCGAGAAGGGGGTGCCCGCCTGGACGATGCGACCCCGCTCCGGGTCGACGACCTCGGTGACATACCCATTCCGCCGGGCCTGTTCGTCGGACAGGATGGCGCCGTAGGGCGCAGCACCCTGAGCGGGGATGTCGTGGGACCAGAAGTCGGCCAGCCACTGTTGGCTGGGGAGGGTGCGAAAAGCCACCTGGTTGGCGCCGAAGTTGGGGTAACCGGGCATGGTGAGGCCGGTGACGGCGTTGGCTTGCGCGATCCCGTCCTCGCCGAGGTCACCAAGGGCTTTGGCCATGAGGGGCGAGTCGTTGTCGGCGCAGCGCATCAGATGCACCCAGACGCCGTCCGCACATTCGAACAGGGATGGCTGCAGGTCCTTGGGCAATCCGAATGCGAACATCGGGCCGGGGGTCTCGGCCCTGGCCCAGTGCATCATGGTCGGCACCAACGCGCCCTGGGCAATGCTCGTGTGGGCCGGTCCGCCGCCGGCGCCGCCCCGTTGGCGTTGGATCAACCGGGCGATGACCCCGATGGCGGCGAGGTAGACCGCGCACCAGCTGCCGAAGGGGAACCGGAGGAACACGGGTCCGTCCCGATGCCCGCGCTGCTCGTCGCACAGCCCGAGCCTGGCGCTGACCAGAAGGTCGTCGATGGGACCGTCGGCACTGGGATGACCGGCCGGCCACCCCAGGACGGCACAGGTGATCAGCTGCGGATGGCGGCCGATCAGTTCGTCATCGGTCAGTCCCAGTTCGGTGGTCATGGCCGGCCCGAAACCATGGACGAAGACATCGGCCTCGGCCAGGAGGTGATGGAGTTGGTCGCGCCCGGCCTCGTCGTTGAGGTCGAGGACCACGCTGCGTTTCGATCGGTTCCAGGTGCGAAAGCCCTCGGACGCCCTCGACGGGTCCCCGCCCGGTCGTTCCACTTTGATCACGTCGGCTCCGGCCTCGGCCAGCATCATCGATGCCACCGGTCCGGCGATGCCTTCGGAGCAATCGATCACCCGGATCCCGTCGAGGATCCGGGTGTCGCCGGAGTGCGATGCATCGTCGCCGGAGTGCGATGCGTCGTCGCCCGACCCCGGCTGGTTACGTTCGGCTGAGCTCATGTTCCTTGATCCCCCTGCCATCGGGCGCGTCCTGCGCTCTGACCGCCCCACACTTCGTAGCAGCTTCCGTGGCGGACGGGAGCTGTCGGCTCGGCGCGTTGCAGCTCCGGGAACGCACCGGGTCCGCCGAGGATGTCACCGACATCCGCGCCGGTCCACCCCGCGCGCCTCGGCGCCTGGGACCCCGAGAACAGCTGTGCTACGTTACGTGAATATAGCCACGCGCAGCCGCTAGGACCGTGTTTTTGTCGCTGTGGCTCTAGTGCGAAGGGGGTCCCAGATGGACGTTGATGATCTGATCCTTGTGAGTGTGGATGACCATGTCGTCGAGCCACCCAATGTCTTCGAGGACCGGTTGCCGGCCAAGTACGTGGACCTCGCTCCCCAGTTCATCACCAGAGCGGACGGCACCAGTGCCTGGCGCTACGAGGGCCAAGAGCTGGGCAACATCGCGTTGAACGCGGTGGCCGGGCGTCCCCCCGACGAGTTCGGGATGGAGCCGACGTCCTTCGACGAGCTGCGCCCGGGGTGCTACGACATCAACGAGCGGGTCAAGGACATGGACGCCAACGGCGTGCTCGGTTCGTTGTGCTTCCCCTCCTTCCCCCAGTTCTGCGGGCAACTCTTCGCCCGCACCGAGGACAAGGACGTGGCTCTCGCCATGGTCCGGGCCTACAACGACTGGCACATCGACGAGTGGTGCGGCACCCACCCGGGCCGGTTCATCCCCTGTTCGCTGCCGGCCATCTGGGACCCCGAGGTCCTCGCCACCGAGGTGCGGCGCACAGCGGCTAAAGGGGCCCACTCGGTCACCTTCTCGGAGAACCCATCCAAGTTGGGTTGGCCCTCGATCCATTCGGACCATTGGGACCCGTTCTGGAAGGCGTGCTCGGAAGAGAACGTTGTCGTGTGCATGCACATCGGCTCGTCCTCCGAGCTCGTCATCACCTCGCCCGACGCACCCATCGACGTGCTGATCACCGTCACCCCCATGAACATCGTCCGTGCCGCCGCCGACCTCATCTGGTCGCCCGTGCTGCGCAAATTCCCCGACATCAAGGTGGCCCTGTCCGAAGGGGGGATCGGTTGGATCCCTTACTTCTTGGAACGCATTGACTACAACTACCAAAAGCACCACGCCTGGACGGGCCAGGACTTCGGCCACCAGCTGCCGAGCGAGGTGTTCAACGAGCACGTCATCACCTGTTTCATCGATGACGCCTTCGGGGTGGCCAGCCGGGACTTTCTGAACATGGACAACGTCACCTGGGAGTGCGACTACCCCCACTCCGACACCACCTGGCCGACCGCCCCCGAGCAGCTGTGGAAGTACATCGGCGAGCTGCCCGAGCACGACATCAACCGGATGACCCACCTGAACGCCATGAACCACTTCAGCTACGACCCCTTCTCGGTCATCCCCAAGAAGGAAGCCACCGTGGCTGCCCTGCGGGCCCGCCAGGCCGGCCGGGACGTGGCCATCCGTTCCACCCGGCGCACGCCCAAGGCCCCCCATGCCAACAAGGCATCGGACCTCGGCGCCCTCACCAACAGCTGAGCCGATGACCGACACCCAGGACGTAGCCACCAGCGAGCCGTTCGACGCCTCGGCATTCATGGACATGACGCGGGCAGGCAATCCCCAGGCCCTCTACAAGGAGGCCCGGGACGCTGCGCCCATCGTGCCCGGTCCCCTCGGAGGGTTCCAGGTCATGCGGCGGGCCGAAGTGGACTTCGCCCTCCAGCACCCGGACATCTTCTCCTCGGCCATGGAGGCGGTGGACCTGGGCCAGACCGTCCCCCTCATCCCCCTGCAGGTCGACCCGCCCGATCATTCCAAGTACCGGAAGCTGCTCGACCCGATCTTCGCCCCCAAGCAGATGAACCTGATCGAGCCGGACATCGCCCGCCTGGTCAACGAGCTCATGGACTCCTTCATCGACCAGGGGTCGTGCGAGTTCACCACCGCGTTGGCCGAGCCCCTTCCGTCCTCGGTGTTCCTCCGGCTGCTCGGGCTGCCCTTGTCCGATCTCGACATGTTCCTGGGCATGAAGAACGGGATCCTCCGCCCGCAAACGACTGACCTGGAGGAGATGCGGAAACTGCAACGGGCGACGGCCGCCGAGATCGAGGGCTACTTCGCTCAGGCCCTGGACGATCGCCGACGCCAACCGCAAGAGGACCTCTTGAGCAGGTTCCTGGCCGCCGAGGTCGACGGGGCCCGTCTGGAGCAGGACGAGATCATCGGCATCTGCTTCCTGTTCATCCTGGCCGGTCTGGACACGGTGACCGACACCCTCGAGTGCTTCTTCGCCTACCTGGCCCAGAACCCCGAGCAGCGTCGGGCCATCATCGCCGACCCCACCATCATCCCGTCCGCGGTGGAAGAGCTCCTGCGCTGGGAGAGCCCGGTCACCGGGGTGGCCCGGGTGGCGGCCCAGGACGCCGAGGTCGGTGGGTGCCCGATCCACAAGGGCGATCACGTGGGCATCAGCATCGGGTCGGCCAACACTGACGAGCGAGCCCTGCCCGACGCCGAGACCGTGAACCTCACCCGCCAGCCCAACAAGCACCTGGCCTTCGGCGGTGGCGTCCACCGCTGCCTGGGCTCGCACCTGGCCCGGCTGGAGCTCCGGACGACATTACGGGAGTGGCACAATCGGATCCCCGACTACGAGATCGTCCCAGGGACCGAGCTCGAGTACATGGTCGGTCTGCGCCAGATCGACAAACTGCCGCTCATCTGGTAATCCATCTGTCCGCTGTCCGCTGTCCGCTGTCCGCTGTCCGCTGTCCGGCCGCCGGCATGGTCGGCGGCCCTAGAGGCGAAGGAATACCCGCTGACCACCCGACAGGTTGACGAATGGTGACGCGGGTCAGGCGACGACCACGCCGCCGTCGACGGGGATGGTCGTCCCGGTGACGAACGAGGCAGCATC
>DASXMT010000130.1:0-2430 GCA_036495505.1 Acidimicrobiales bacterium
CGGCGCCGCCACCGTTCGCGAGCTCATCCGGTTCGGGTCCCGCCAGAAGGGATCCGAGGAGCTGGTTACCGAGGTCCGGGACCGTGAACGCCTCCGTCAAGCCCCGCGCACCCTCACCGGGCGACGAGTGGCCATCGGCGAAGAGGGCGGCCTCGACGCGGCTGTCGGGGCGCTCAGGCGCTTGCTGGTCAAAAACGGGGCCCACGTCACCACGCACCATCACCCCGACGGTTCGGTTCAGGCCTCCGAGGCAAATGCCGGTGGGGCCGAGGTGTACCTCGGACTCCGCCTGGTCGCCGGCGAGCGATCGTGCTCGTCCTCCTACTACGCCGGGTTCCGCTACCAATCCCCGGGGGGCCGACGGCTGGCCGAGCTCCTCCAGGCCCGGCTTCCTACTGACCTGGCCATTGCCGACGGCGGTAGTCGGGGAATGTCCATTCCGCTACTCCGCGAGACGCGGATGCCCGCCGTCATCTGCGAGATCGGCCCCGCGGCCGTCGTCGTCGAGCAGACGGCCGCTCTTTCTCGCGCTGTCGTCGCCGCACTGACGGGATGGGTCGATTCTGTCTGGGATTGAGCCGGGTCTGCTGAACCGTCGACCTCCACGAGAGGTAGGGGCCAGATGGAAATCCACAACCTCATGCACAGGTTGTGGACGAAGCTCTAGTGACGCGTTAGATCGGTACAACTACTGAAAGTGGTTAGCCAACTGGGTATTTAGGCGTTATGTCAACTTCACCCACTAACCGCGACTCTCATCCTCGCTCGGCTGTGGACGCCAGCTCGCCAACCATCAACTTATAGATGCGCTCGAGGTCCTCGAGGGTGGCGAAGTCAACCACCACTTTCCCTCGTTTGGCACTCATGTCTACTTTGACCCGGGTGTTGAGATGGCTCGAGAGCAACTCTTCCAACTCGAGCAGGCCCGGCGGCGGAAGGCGCCTGGGCGCCGAGGGCGGGGCAACAACATCGTCGGCCACACGCGGTCGGGCCTCGCTTGGCTCATCGTCGTCTTCGACCAGGGCTAGGTCAGGCGACCCCTCGGGCTCGATGGGCTGAGTACTGGCCCGAACTGCCTCTTCGACCGCGCGCACCGTCAGCCCCTCGGCCACGATCGACTTTGCCAGCGCTTCCTGGTAGCCACGATCGGGCGTCCCCAGGAGAGCGCGAGCATGACCGGGGCTGATCTGGCCCTCGGCCAACAACCGCTGGGCGCCCGAAGGAAGCTGTAGCAACCGAAGGGTGTTGGTGACAGCCGTTCTGCTCTTCCCCACCCGGGTGGCCACTTCCTCGTGGGTGTAGTCGAATTCCTCGATCAGCTGTTGATAGGCCGATGCCTCTTCGAGAACGTTGAGGTCCTGGCGATGGAGGTTCTCGACGAGAGCCTGCTCCAGGCTGTGGGCATCATCGGCCACCTGGATCAAGACTGGAATGGTCTGGAGCCCGGCCCGGCGGGCGGCCCGCCACCGGCGCTCTCCGGCGATCAGCTCGAATTCGTCGGCGACCTCGTCCCCGCTCTGGCGGACCAGGATGGGCTGGAGGACGCCGAGCTCCTTGATCGAAGAGGCCAGCGAGGCCATGGTTTCATCATCGAAATGAGACCGGGGCTGAAGCGGATTCGGCTTGATGCTGCCGATCGGCACCTCACGCAAGGCCGATGATCGATCGCCGGCCACCTCCGTGGGTATCAAGGCACCGAGTCCCTTGCCCAGACCGCTACGACGCGCCACCGCTGACCTCCTTCGCTAGCTCCCGATAGGCGATAGCGCCGCGGGAGGTGGGATCAAAAACGGAAATCGGTTGCCCGAACGAGGGAGCTTCCGACAAACGAACGGTCCGGGGGATGACGTTCCGACAGACCTTGGCGCCAAAATGCTCCCGTACCTCCGTCGCCACCTGATCGGAGAGCTTGGTGCGGGCGTCGTACATGGTCAGCACGATGGTCGACACTTCCAGGCTCTCGTTCAGATTGGACGCGACCAGGTGGACGTTGCGAAGCAACTGGCTCAGACCCTCGAGGGCGTAGTACTCGCACTGGATCGGTACCAGGACCTCGGCCGCTGCGGCCAAGCCGTTCACCGTGATCAGCCCGAGGGACGGGGGGCAGTCGATCAGGACATAGTCAAAGTCGCCGATCACGGTCTCGATCGCCCGCTTCAACTTCAGCTCGCGACTGAACGCCGGGACCAATTCGATCTCGGCTCCGGCCAGGTCGATGGTCGCCGGAGCGACGAAGAGGTTCTTCATGTTGGTGGGCTCGATGCAATCTTCCAAAGCGTCGTCGCGCATGATGACGTCATACATCGAGCGCTCGAAGTTCCTGGCATCGATCCCGAGGCCCGTCGTGGCGTTGCCCTGCGGATCGAGGTCAATGACCAAAACCCGAAAATCCAGTTCGGCCAGTGCCGCTCCCAGATTGACTGCGGTGGT
>DASXMT010000131.1:0-2935 GCA_036495505.1 Acidimicrobiales bacterium
CGAGCCATGGACATCCGATGGCGATCCCTACGGCGTCCTCGTCCTCCACGGATTCACCGGCAACCCACAGTCGATGCGTCCGTTGGCCGAGGCCCTGGCGTCGGCCGGCTTCACCGTCGACATGCCGCTGCTCCCCGGCCACGGGACTGCCGTCGAGGACATGGTGCCGACCCGGTGGGCGGACTGGACGGCAGCGGCGGAGGAGGCCTACCTGGCGCTGGACGCTCGCTGTGAGCGCGTCCTGGTATCCGGCCTCTCGATGGGAGGAAGCCTGAGCTGCTGGCTGGCCACCCAACACCCCGAGATCGCCGGGCTGGCCCTCATCAACCCCATGGTCGAGCCGCCGGCCGATGACTTCCAAGCCATGATCCGCACCCTGATCGACGAGGGAACCGAGATCGCTCCCGGGATCGGCTCGGACATCGCCAAAGATGGGGCGCACGAGAACGCCTATGAGGGATCCCCCCTTCGGGCCGCACTGTCGTTGTTCGAGGGGGTCAAGGAGCTCTCGCCTCATCTGGGCGAGATCACGTGCCCGGTCTTGCTGATGAGCAGCCGAGAGGACCACGTGGTGGCGGTCGAGTCCGGCGACCTCCTCGAGGCGACGGTGAGCGGCCCCCTCGAGCGGGTCTGGCTCGAGCGAAGCTTCCATGTAGCCACGTTGGACTGGGATGCGCCGGTGATCGAAGAGCGGATCGTCGCCTTCGCGGCCAAGACCCTGCGCAGCGACGCACCTTGATGAGCACAGACCACCGACTCACCCGCGAGGACGTCCTGCATGTGGCCGGCCTGGCCCGTCTCCACCTGAGCGATGAGGAGCTCGACCTCTTCACCGGGCAGTTGGCCAGCGTGCTCGACCACGCAGCCGATGTGGCTTCGTTGGACCTGGCTGGCGTGGAGCCCACCGCCCACCCGCTGCCCGTCTCGAACGTGTTCAGGCCCGACGAGGCCCGGCCGTCCCTCGACCGCGACGAGCTCCTCTCTCAGGCGCCGTCGGTCGAGGACAACCGCTTCCGGGTTCCCCGCATCCTCGGAGAGGCACCATGACGGCGCCGTCACCGGCGGCCGATCTGGCCACGTCGGTCCGGTCCGGGTCGCGTCCGGCCCGGGATGTGCTCGAGCAGTACCTGGCCGTGGTGAAAGCCCGGGAGCCCGAGGTCCATGCCTTCAACCTGGTGCTGGCCGATGAGGCCCGCCAGCGGGCCGCCGCCGTCGACGACCTGGTGGCCTCGGGCGAGGACCCCGGCCCCTTGGCCGGAGTCCCTATTGCCCTGAAGGACAACCTGTGCACCCGGGGGATTCCCACCACCTGCTCATCCCGGATCCTCGAGGGCTGGCGTCCCCCCTACGAAGCAACGGTTGTCGACCGCCTGCGCGCCGCCGGTGCGGTCATCGTGGGCAAGACCAACATGGACGAGTTCGCCATGGGATCGTCCACTGAGAGCTCGGCGTTCGGGCCGACCCGCAATCCCCACGACACCACTCGCGTCCCCGGCGGCTCCTCAGGGGGCTCGGCCGCGGCGGTGGCCGCCGGATTCGCCCCCCTCTCCCTGGGCTCGGACACGGGCGGTTCGATCCGGCAACCGGCGGCCCTGTGCGGAGTGGTCGGCCTCAAACCCACCTATGGCATCGTTTCCCGCTATGGCCTGATCGCCTTTGCCAGCTCGCTCGATCAGATCGGCCCGTTCGCCACAACGGTGGCCGACGCGGCGTTGACCCTCGACGTGATCGGGGGGCACGATCCGTGCGACTCCACGTCGCTCAATCGACCGACGCCTCTCACCCTCTCCGTCCTCGACGACGGGGTGGACGGGCTGACCGTCGGGGTGCTGACCGAGCTGCTCGACGGGGCCGATGCCGACGTGGCCGCCCGTGTCCGCCAGGCGGCCGGTACCTTCGCCGCGGCCGGCGCCCGAGTGGAAGAGATATCGGTGCCCGAGGTCCGGCTGGGCCTGTCGGCGTACTATCTCATCGCTCCGGCCGAGGCGTCCTCGAACCTGGCCCGCTACGACGGCGTGCGCTACGGATTGCGGGTGGACGCCGAGGACACAGTGTCGATGAACACGGCCACCCGGTCGGCTGGCTTCGGCGCCGAGGTCAAGCGACGGATCATGCTCGGGACCTACGCCCTTTCGGCCGGGTATTACGACGCCTACTACGGGCAGGCACTGCGTGTGCGGACCATGATCATCGAAGGGTTCGCCCGGGCGTACGAGCGCTGTGACCTCCTGCTCGGACCGACCACGCCGACCACGGCCTTCCCACTCGGGTCCAAGGTGGACGACCCGTTGCAGATGTACCTCTCCGACGTGTGCACTATCCCCTCCAACCTGGCCGGTCATCCTGCCGTCAGCGTTCCCTTCGGGTCTGGGACGGACGGGCTGCCCATCGGGGTCCAGCTGCTGGCTCCCGCGCTGCAAGAGGGAACCCTGCTGCGGGCGGCCGCGGTGCTCGAGGCCGGGGCTCCGGCGCCCGGCGCCGGACTTGACCGCGTGCCCGGTGCTGAGGGCGCAGTCGCGGCCGAAAGAAGCCGATCATGAGCACTGAGTGGGAGCGATCATGAGCACTGAGTGGGAGATGGTGATCGGCCTCGAGGTCCATACCGAGCTGAAGACGACGACCAAGCTCTTCTGTGGATGCCGGAACGCCTTCGGGGACGAGCCCAATACCAACGTCTGCCCGGTCTGCACCGGCTTGCCGGGATCCCTCCCCGTGCTCAACCAACGGGCGGTTGAGTTGGCCATGGCCATCGGCACGGCGCTGCACTGCGAGATCCGTCCGTCGGTCTTTGCCCGCAAGAACTACTTCTACCCGGACCAGGCGAAGGACTACCAGATCAGCCAGTACGACCTGCCGCTCAACGTGAACGGCTGGCTAGAGCTACCGGACGGTTCCCGGGTCGGGGTGACGCGCGCGCACATGGAGGAGGACACCG
>DASXMT010000132.1:0-2244 GCA_036495505.1 Acidimicrobiales bacterium
TGTCGTCGTTGCCGCTCGAGGAGATGTCCGGAAAGCCGGTAACGGCCGGCGCCATCGGTCGTCGCCTCTTCGGAGGCAACCATACGACTGAGTGCCACGCGGGCCCGGTTCTCGTTGATGCCAAACAGGGACGACAGCTGGACGAGGTGGGCCACGGGTAGCTCGGGCGGGTCCGCGCCCAGGAGCGTACTGGCCAGCACCGACCGGGCCGTCAGCCGCCTCTCGCCGGTGTCTGTCCCTCTATTACTAGTCTCCACCATTTGATTCCAAAGTGTAATGTATGGCCATGCGCCCCTCCGTGGTCCCAGCGCCCAACGCTCGGCCCGACGTGCTGCCCAGCGAGAGGTTGCTGGCAAACGGTATGTGCGGTCCCGACCTGCGTCCCGAGCTGCGGCGCATCAACAACCGACGGAACGCCCTTTCGGTCGTGTCGCTGTGGTTCTGGGTCGTTGCCGTCGTCGGCATCTCGGTTTGGGTCAACAGCATCGCCGTGTACATCGTGGCTTTCGTGGTGATGGGTCCGCTCTACGTCCGTTTTGCCATCCTCATGCACGAGGCCGCCCACAAGCTGCTGTTCTCCAACAAGGCGATGAACGACTGGGTGGGTACCTGGCTCATCGCCTATCCAGCCCTCACGCCCATCGGACTCTACCGACGAGGGCACATCGCCCACCACCGGGAGGAGTTCGGCCCCGACGAGCCCGACGTCGCTTTCTATGGCGGCTATCCGTGCCCGCGGCGCGTGCTTCGCCGACGGCTGCGCCGGGACGCCGTCGGCATATCGGGATGGAAGAACTTCAAGCCGTTGTTGCGATCGGTTCGCCAGCCCGCCTTCCGCCGGGTGGGCCTGTCGATCCTGGGAGTGCAAGCGCTGATGTGGGCGTTGGCCTGGGTGGCTACCGGTCGGTGGTGGATCTATCCCTTGTTGTGGTGGCTGCCATGGATGACCCAATGGCGGGTGTTGAACCGGTTGCGGGCCATTGCCGAACATGGAGGCATGGAAGCCGGAGCCGACCGGCGAGTGACGACCCATGTCGTGCGGCAATCGTGGGCCGCCCGATTCTGGTTGGTCCCGTACAACACCGGGTGGCACCTGGCCCACCACGTCGACATGGGTGTCCCGTGGCGGAATCTGCCCCGGTTCCACGCAGAGCTCGAGCGGGCCGGCTACGTCACCACCCAGCTCACCTATCCCTCGTACCGGGCCCTGTGGAGGTCCCTGGCCGACGGCTGATCCGTCGAGCTCCGGTCCCCGGCGGCCCGGCTACGTCCAGCCGGCCGATTGCCGTTCTCGGAAGCGGGTGCTCCGGACCGATCCGATCCGATCGCCGATGACCCAGGGAAGATGGGCCAGCGCATCGAGGAAGAGCACGGCTCCGATGCCCACGCAGGCCCCACCCAGCGCGTCGGTGGGATAGTGCCATCGCAGGACGACCACTGCGGCACAGATGCCGAACACGACGAGGGCGGCCACGACGGTCGTCGCCGCCCTGCAGACCTGGGGCGCCACCAGGACGGCCCCTGTGGCCAACGCCGCCACTGCCGTCACCGTCCCGGAAGGATAGGAGCCGACCACGCCACCGATATGCCGGCCGATCAGAGGCTTGGCCACCTGGTCGACAACCAGGACGGCGCCGATGGGGGCGATGGCGCAGACCGCGGCCCGTACCCAGTCCTGGGTCAGACCGACGACGATCAGGACGACGACGCCGATCAACACCCCCGAGACCGAGCCGATCTGGGTCAGTGCATGAGCCCACCCGGAGCCGTAATTGACGGGAAGCAGGCGGTACCCCAAGGCATCGATGCGATTCGGCCAGGGGCGACGTACGAAGAACAGGCCGGCCAGGCCGGCCACTGCCAGCAGGATCGTGCCGAGCACCAACTCGACCGCGGTTCCTCGGGCGCCGGCGGCGTGTGGTCCTCGGATGCGGAGCGATGGCGAACGGGAAGCCATGACCCACGAGCGTACGGGCACCGGTGTTCCGACCGGGCGCGCCCCGGTGCCATCGCAGGCGCTTCCTGCAGCACGCGCCAGGCGCTTCCTGCAGCACGGAAAAGGGGTTCCGGTTCGCGTCGGGACCGACCTCGTCGTCACGCCATCAGAGGCACGAGAGCGCAAATCCCCCGGTTCGCCCGCTGGGGAGGCCACAATGGGGGGGCGGCAACAATGGCCGTCTGTCATTCCAATCACCCCAAGGAGAGTCTCACCCCGTGAATAAGTCCGAACTGATTGCCGCCGTC
>DASXMT010000133.1:0-5066 GCA_036495505.1 Acidimicrobiales bacterium
TTCGTCCGCCCGCATACCAGGTGTGGACCGCTTTGACCTTTTCTGGAGTGTGCTCCATGAGCGCCGGGGACGATTCAACCGAGACGGTTATCGAGGCTGAATGCATCGCCATCCTGGGTTCCGCCCACCTCAATTGGCAGTTCGAGATCCGCTGCGGAGAGCCGGCAGCCGCCCTCATGGCGGTGGCCAACGAGTACAGAGCCGAGACAATCGTGGTGTCCGGACGGCGTCATTGCGCCGTCGGGAGCATTGCGCACGGTGCGATCATGAGCAGGCTGCTCCATCGTTGGGCAGGTGCGCTTGTCGTCCTTCACCCGCCTCCCGAGTCCGAAGCAGACTCCTCGCGCAATGCGGAAGCTCAGAGGTGAATCTATGAGCGTTGCCCTTTGCGCTCTATTCCTGAGGCTGTGTGTCCACTGAGAGGAGGCCTCTATCTGATGAGTACTGACAAGAGCTTTTCGAGCGTGGGTCGCCCGATGTCGCTGAGGGAGAGGGTGCTGGGGAACGACTCAGCCGAGTCGGACAGCTCTCCTGAACCGCCCGATGGTAGGACTGAGACATCCCATGGAACGGTCGCTGACGCCATGCGACCACTGCTGACGTTCCTATTTGGCTCTCGGTTGCCGGTTCGTTTTGCGTTCTGGGACGGGAGCGCGCTCGGACCCGAGGATGGGCCGGGGGTCGTGAAGGTGCATTCAGCGGACGCGATTCGTCGGGTGGTCTGGGCACCAGGCGAACTTGGTCTCAGCCGTGCGTACGTCGCAGGCGATATTGACGTCGATGGCGACATCTACCGGGTGCTTCGCATGCTCCACGGTGTCGCACCACAGGATTTAGGCGACATTGGGGTGAAAATGGCCCGAAAGCTCTTGCCCGCGGCTCTGAGGCTTGGCCTGATTGGTCGACCGCTCCGCCCCCCGAAGGAAGAGGCACATCCGGTTGGGAAGGTGCACTCACGATCACGTGACGCAGAGGCCATTTCTCATCACTACGACGTCGGGAACGACTTCTACCAATTGGTTCTCGGACCATCGATGACCTACTCATGCGCCCGATACGTCCATGAAGCTGCGACTCTCGAAGAGGCTCAGGAGGCTAAGCACGATCTTATTTGCCGCAAACTGGGACTCCACGAGCGCAGTGGGTCCACCCTGCTCGACGTCGGATGTGGGTGGGGCTCCATGGCGCTGCATGCGGCCGCTTGCTATGGCGCAAAGGTGATAGGTATCACGCTCAGTCACGCCCAGGCCGAGTGGGCTCAGGAACGCGCGTTCGAGGCGGGACTCAGAGATCAGGTTGAGATTCGCCGACAGGACTACCGGGAACTGAGCGACGAACGATTCGATGTCATCTCGTCGGTGGGCATGTTCGAGCATGTTGGTGCCAGCCGTGCCAGAGACTATTTCGAGAAGCTGTGGAGTCTGCTCTCGCCGGGAGGCAGATTTTTGAATCACGCCATTTCAACCCCCGGCGGTTCGCGGATCGGGAACCGCAGCTTCATCGGTCGCTACGTCTTCCCCGACGGTGAGCTAATCGACGTCGGCGACGTGGTGCTGGCCATGGAGCGCACAGGATTCGAGGTCCGCGATGTGGAGTCGTTGCGCGAGCACTACTCCAAAACACTCCATGCCTGGGTCGCTAATCTCCAGGCACACTGGGACCAAGCGATTGCACTCGTGGGACCCGCGCGGGCCCGGGTGTGGTTCCTCTACATGGCCGCTTCAGCCAACGGCTTCGATGATGGTGGGCTTTCCGTGCACCAGGTGCTCGCCGTCAAGCCTTTCAGGGATGGCAGCACAATACTGCCGCCGACCCGAAGAGCGTGGATGTGACAGCACTCGTTTGGGACGAACTCATGAAGGCAGAATAAGCCGTAGAGCATCGACCACCATTGCGGCGCTCTAGAGGCGCATCCATCCGGAACCCTCTAATCGCGCTCTTCTGATTCCGTAGTCGAGCGAGCGGTCTCTGGTTCGAACGGACCCAGTTGGTGGTCGGTGAACCTGTAGGGACTGTCCTTGTCCTTCAGGCTCACGTTCGGGAACGCCACTCCCAGCGCCAGGAAGAGCCCGAGAATACCGAGGGACTTCATCCAGGTGCTCTTGCCGATGGGGCCTTCGGCTCGCAACGCCCCGATGTAACAGATGCCGATCGGTACGTGGAGCAATCCCGCCGTGAGGGCTCCAGGACTGTACGGATACTTGGCTTTCACCATCGGGGGTATCACGAAGACGTGGCCGATACCCTGGCCGATGCCGAGCAGCGCCGGGGCCAGCCCGAGCGCCTTGTTCTTGGGGAACAGCATCGCCGGTACGTAGAGAGCCCTGAAGCAGATGTTGGCGCACATTGCCGAGTTCGGATTGTACGGATTGTTGTCAGGGTGCTCGCTCCTGAAGAGCCCGACGTTTATCAACCCCGGCAGATAGCCCGGATCGACGTATTCCTCGTATTGGTGGGCACACATTGTCATGCCATTCATTACTGCGAGAGCTCGCAGATTTCGCATCTTCTTGCGCCCGAGGAGCAGACTGGCCCCGCCGAGTGCCATCCCCTGAACAGCCGCGACTCGGGGCCATTCACGCCGGTAACTATCAAGCAAGCTCTCCCTCATCGCAGGCCTCCGTTCGCCGCCTCACTTTATGGTAGGTGGTCTGCTGGGTGGTCGCTACCCGCTTTCGTACACGTCGGCGCAGTGTGGTCACGATTGCAAGACGCGGCTCAACTGGACGGCAATCGCCGCAGCGCATCACGGAATCGAACGAGTGCCGGACCTGTGGCTTCAAGCAAGGCCTGGTCCATCTGGTTGGGCGACGGTGAAGCATTTGCATTTAGTCGTTGCTCAGGTGATTCCCAAACTCTGAGGGCAGCCTTAGGATGTGTCGCCAACGCAAGGACGGTGAGGCATGAGCAGTGACGCCCCGAACGTAGATCTGCTGGCGCCCGACGGGCCGCGGGAGCTGCACGGGCGAAGCCTGGCCTTCGTTCTGATCGGCCTCATGCTTGTGATGCTGTTGGCCGCGCTTGACGCCACCATTGTGGCAACGGCCCTCCCAACCATTGCCGGCGATCTGGGCGGCCTCAATCACATCTCGTGGGTAGCCACCGCATATCTGTTGGCCGAGACGGTGGTGACCCCGCTCTACGGGAAGCTGGGAGACCAATACGGCCGTCGGATCGTTCTCCTCGCTGGGCTTGCCATTTTCATCGTGGGCTCTGCCCTGTGCGGCCTCAGCCAGAACTTCTACGAACTCATTGCCTTTCGAGCTGTGCAGGGTCTCGGTGGTGGCGGCCTCATGGTGAGCGCGCAAACGGCAGTCGGGGACGTGGTGTCACCTCGCGAACGTGGTAGTTATCAAGGTCTGTTCGGCGGCATCTTCGGCATTGCCACGGTCATCGGGCCGCTCGTTGGCGGTGCCCTGACCACGTCATTGTCATGGCGCTGGATCTTCTACATCAATCTGCCGATCGGCATCGCAGCGATGATCGTTCTCGCGTTCACGTTCCCGAAGCTGCGGAACAAAGTTCATCACAGTATCGACTACCTGGGCACCGCGATGCTCTCAATCGGACTGGCCGCTCTGGTGCTCATGATCACCCTCGGTGGTACGACGTACCCGTGGGCATCGGGACAGGTGATCGGTCTTGCCGTCGTGAGCGTTGTCGCGCTGATGGTGTTCTTCTTGGTCGAGCGACGAGCCAAGGAGCCCGTGCTTCCGCCTCGCCTCTTTTCCAACAGCGTCTTCACCAGCACCGGCATCGTGGCCCTCTTCTTGGGGTTCGCCATGTTCGGCGCGATCACCTTCCTGCCGCTCTACTTCCAGGTGGTTCGGGGAGCGAGCCCCACGGAATCAGGCTTGCAGTTGCTTCCACTGATGGGGGGTCTCATCCTGACGTCGGCCGTGGGCGGAATGATCGTGACCAAGACGGGCCGCTACCGCATTTTCCCGATCGTGGGCACTGCGGTCACAACTCTCGGCCTGTTTTTGCTTGCCCGCTTGACACCGGACACCTCCTCTCTGGAGGCGTACTTCTACATGTTCGTGGCTGGAGCCGGCATCGGGTTGGTCATGCAGGTGTTGGTGGTGGCGGTGCAGAATGCCGTGGGCTACGAGGACCTGGGCGTGGCGACGTCGGGTAACACGCTGTTTCGCAACGTCGGCAGCTCAATCGGTACGGCAATCGTGGGCACAATTTTCGCCACCACCTTGGCCAGCAACCTCGCCAAGGCGTTCCCGGGCGCAGCGGGCTCGCAGTTGTCACAGAGCGGCCATTCGTTGACGGCGTCCGCTCTGAGCGCTCTCCCTCCACAAGTGCACGCAACGGTGCTGACCGCGTACTCGGGCGCCATCACGACCGCTTTCCGCGTGGCTGCCTTCATTTCGATTGCGGCCTTCGTGGCATCGTGGTTTATCAAAGAGCTACCTATGAAGACGACGCTTGCGCCGACGGACATCGGAGAGACGTTCGGTGCTACCCGATCCCCAGACTCCCTGGCCGAGATCGGGCGCTTGCTGAGCGTTCTCGTCGGCCGCCAGAAGATGGAGGCGTATCTGGGTCGAGTTGTACGCGAAACGGGCATCGACATACCGCTCATCGACGCGGGGGTGCTCGTGCTTATTCGGACCCGGCCGACAATCGACGTCCCCACAATGCTTGAGCTGGCCAAGGCCCGCGGGGTGTCGTCAGAGCAAGCAGAAGCGGCAATTGCCGACACCGTCTCTCGCGATTTGGTCACGCCCGATCTGCAGCTGACAGAGATGGGGTCCGATCTGGCCGACCAACTCACCGTCGCGGTGCGGCAGCGCCTGGAGGAAATGCTGCGGGCGTGGTCGCCCGAGCAGTATCCCGACATCGTGAAGCTCCTCGACCAGTTCGCCTCTGAGCTTGTGCGAGACGAGGGCGTCAGATCCGCTGTGGAGGCGTAGACCCGTTACAGCCCCCGGAGACAGCCGGGATGTTGTGGAATCCGGACTCTGGTCGCCAGATCTCTAGCCGGGCGGCATCGTGAATCTGTCATGACAAGAGCACGTGCGGAAATGGAGCCCTGCGAACGCAACGCGGTCGCC
>DASXMT010000134.1:0-4157 GCA_036495505.1 Acidimicrobiales bacterium
ATCAGATCGAGCACATGAAGAGGGGAGTGAACCGACTCTCCATCGACTCGGTTTTTGATTAACCGACGCTCAGGGTGATGGCCGGGATGATGCCTTGGCAGCTGTTCTGGCTGGTCGGAGCGTCTGTCATCGTGACCGTCACGGTGTCGCTCACGGTCGCCGCGGGGGCGATGCTCGTGAGGTTTGCGGGACTCGGGGTGCCGTTCACGGGGACGTACCAGGTCGCCAAGCAGCCAGCGACGGCCGTTGCCGGGTTGCCGGCGGTGGTCTCGACGTTTCCGCCAGAGGACGCCACCGTCGGAGTCTCGGAGTTGAGCGCTTGGTTGCCCGACCCGTTGTTGGTGATGGTGAAGGGCACGGAAGCAGTTCCTTGACCCGGATACATCGTGCCGGTCGAGGCGCTGGCCACGACGCCCCAGCTGCCTGCACTGCCGGTCGTGGCACTGCCACTGCCCGACCCCGTCGACGTGAAGAATGCGAATGCTGCGCCGGTAAGGCCGAGGGCCACACCAGCTGAGAGGCCGAAGACGACCCCTTTCTTGCTGATCCTCTTCAAACTGAACTTCATGTGATTCTCCTTTGGGGTTGTGTTGAGCCCCAGGGCCGGTTGCCCGCCGAGGCCACTCTGGAGGACGGATATCGCGCTCCGTAGTCACTCCGCTGTGTCAAGTGACTTCAGGCATAGTATTATCCACTTGACTAAATGTCAATCCTTTCGCATATGGAAAATCATGACGCTGCGTCGAGACAGTTCTCACGGGGAGAGGTAATCCGCCCCGATTGTGCCTAGAAGCACAAGCGACGAGACCAAATCGACCACGAAACAGCGATGGCGAACCGGAGGGTGATTCTGATGATCGAGGGGCGGATCGAGCCCCACGGCTCTCGACGCTCCCGAAGCCCGCTGGCGGACGACGCTCCGAAGCACGCTCCCGAAGCCCGCTCCCTAAGCACTCGCCCAGAGCAAGCACCCCGATGCACGCTGGCGGAGCAGGGCGGGCGAATATAACGTGTTCTAGCGATCGCCCGGCGAGCGCAGGCGGTTCAACGACCGGGCAGAGCGTCCGGCGAGCGCAGGCGGTTCAACGGCCGGGCCGATCGCCCGGCGAACGCAGGCGGTTCAACGGACTGGGCGTACCCACGCCGGCCATCGAGGGAGGGGACGCCATGGAGATCGGCTACACCGAAGAGCAGGAGGCCCTTCGCCGGGAGCTCCGGGACTACTACTCCGCCCTGCTCACCCCCGAGGTGGAAGAGCAGCTGGCCAACAGCCACGGCATCGGCCCTGACATGCGCCGGGTGGTGAAGCAGATGGCCCAGGACGGCTGGCTGGGCATCGGCTGGCCAAAGGAGTACGGCGGACAGGGCCGGTCGGCCATCGAGCAGTTCATCTTCTTCGACGAGTCGATGCGTTCCGGCGCCCCGGTGCCGATGCTCACCATCAATACGGTGGGCCCCACCATCATGGACTTCGGGACCGATGAGCAGAAGGACTTCTTCCTGCCCAAGATCCTGGCCGGTGACATCCACTTCTGCATCGGCTACACCGAGCCCAATGCCGGGACCGACCTGGCTGCCCTCCAGACCCGGGCGGTCAGAGACGGCGAGGAGTACATCATCAACGGGTCGAAGATGTACACGTCGCTGGCCGGAGGGGCCGACTACATCTGGCTGGCCACCCGTACCGACCCCGAAGCCAAGAAGCACAAGGGCATCTCCATGATCATCGTGCCCATGGACACTCCCGGCATCAGGGTGGTGCCCATGTCGCTCCTCGGGAACCACAACATCAACTACACCTTCTTCGAGGACGTGCGCGTGCCGGCAGCCAACCTGGTGGGGGGCGAGAACAACGGCTGGACGCTCATCACCAACCAGCTCAACCACGAACGGGTCACCCTGTGCTCACCCGGCATCGTCGAGCGGGCGCTGGGGGACACCCGGGCCTGGGCCCAGAACACCAAGCTGGCCGACGGCAGGCGGGTCATCGACCAGGAGTGGGTCCAGGTCCACCTGGCTCGCATCCACGCCAAGGTCGAGTTCCTGAAGCTGATCAACTGGAAGGTGGCGTGGACGGCCACCCAGGGCACGCTCGATGTAGCCGATGCCTCGACCAACAAGGTGTTCGGCACCGAGTTCTACATGGAGGCCTTCCGGCTCATGATGGAGGTGGTCGGCCAGGCCGGCTACCTGACCCGGGGGAGCCCCGAGGCCGTCCTGGCCGGTCGGCTCGAGATGTACGCCCGCTCCATGGTCATCCTGACCTTCGGCGGGGGTACCAACGAGATCCAGCGTGACTTGATTGCTATCTTCGGCCTGGGCCTGCCCCGGTCGCTGCGCTAGACGACGCACCCGAGAAGACGGAGAGAATAGAGCAATGGACTTCTCATTCAGCGAGGACCAAGAGTCGATCCGGGAGCTGGCCACCCGCATCTTCACCGATCTGGCCACCCACGAGCGCCTGCGCGAGATCGAGGCCGACGCCGACTCGCCCCGGTTCGACCGCAAGCTGTGGTCGGAGCTGGCCGGCGCCGGGCTGACCGGCATCAACCTCCCCGAGGACGTGGGCGGGGCCGGCCTGGGCTTCATCGAGGCGGCACTGGTCGTCGAGGCGGCCGGGAAGAGCGCCGCCTACGTGCCGGCCATCGAGACCATCGCCACCGGGGCCCCGGCCATCGCCGAGTTCGGGTCGGAAGCCCAGCGTCAGCGTTGGCTCCCCGGCGTGGTGGCCGGCGACGTGGTGGTGACCACGGCGCTGGTGGAGCTGGGCGGCACTCCCGATGCCCCCGCCCTCGCGGCCGAGAAGGCCGGCGACGGCTACACCCTCACCGGGGCCAAGTCGTGCGTGCCCTCCGGACTCGTCGCCGACGTGGCCGTGGTCCCCGCCCGGCTCGACACCGGCGACGTCGGGGTGTTCCTGGTCGACCTGTCGGCCACCGGTGTCTCTCGCACCTGGCAGTTGACCAACGCCGGGCGTCCCGACGCCATCCTCGAGTTCGACCACGTGGCCCTGACCGCCGAAGACCTGCTCGGTTCGGCCACCACCGGCTCGGACATCGTGCACTGGCTGGTGCTCCGGGCCACTGCCGCGGCCGCCGTGGCCGAGGCCGGCGTCACCGCCGCCTCCCTCGCCCTCACCGCCGAGTACACCAAGACCCGTGAGCAGTTCGACAGGCCCATCGCCACCTTCCAGGCCGTGGGCCAGCGGGCCGCCGACGCCTACGTCGACAGCGAGGCCATCTGGCTGACCGCGTGGCAGGCCGCCTGGCGCATCGCTGAGGGACTGCCGGCCGATGACGCCGTCGCCGTGGCCAAGTTCTGGGCCGCCGAGGGTGGCCAGCGGGTGGTCCATGCCGCCGTGCACCTCCACGGTGGGGTAGGGGTCGACCGCGCCTACCCGCTCCATCGGTACTTCCTGTTGACCAAGCAGCTTGAGCTCACCTTGGGCGGCGCTACCGAACAGCTCCTCCGCCTCGGGGCGATGCTGGCCGCCGAGTCGGTCTGAACCCCAACTCGCCAGGTCGGCATAGCCGCTCCGCCGACCTGTCTGGTTTTGGTTGCCCGGCCGCTCTGGGCCCGGAATCTGCTCCTCTGGGACCGGGGTGCGGCGTCCACTTATTCCTCGTGGTCTCGCGCATGAGATACCGGATCAGTAGGATCAGCTGAACCTGCAGGACCGGCATGGCGAGGCCAAGCCTGCGCCCAGTAAACAAGGACCACCGCCGACCCAGTGGGAACGGCTCCTGTGCCTGGGTGTGATGGTGACATCCGAGCCCTCTCGGATCTGATCTAGTGTGTTCCAGGTGGTCACCTTGTCACTTTCCGTGGTGTTCGGGGTAGGCACAGGAGTCATCGGTCGGCATTAGGAAACGACGAGCTATGTCGACGCCGGCGGGGCACTCGGACATACTCGGGAGGCACCATGACGGAGAACGTGAGGACCGCGGCAGGGCGCGCCCTTCGGGGAGAGGGCGTCCCCGACCGACTGGAAGGCGGCCATTGGCATGTCCGCCCAGCCTGAGGATCTCGATCCGACGCTGGCCATGGCCGGTGCGGATGACTGGAGGAGGTATAGCGGCCTGTCCGAGCGGGGCCATGCGGGACCGCTCCGGGGGTGAGCTGCCGTCGGGCATGAGCCCGGGCGGCCTGGTGGCCAG